>QZKI01000004.1 GCA_003598055.1 Candidatus Abyssobacteria bacterium SURF_17
GATGCATGGTCTGATGGCCTTGTGCCACGAAACTGGAAACGGTGGAGACAACGGAAGTCATTGACCTAAACATAACGCGCCTGCTTTCCACTCAATGGTGAAGAATACTCTTTAAGTTTATGAAATCCGTTTTTGCCTTGAATCGCCGGCTACATGGCAGGATTCTACGCGCGAGGAGCCACAGGCAGCGTGAAGACAAAACGGGTACCCCATCCTTCACGCGACTCGACTTTGATTGACCCGCCGAACCGTTCCACCGTGAGGCGGCAGAAGTACAATCCCCAGCCGTGGTCGCGTCGGGTCTTCATCAAACCGCTCTTCCGGTCTATCACCAGATTCTTCTGGAACATGTGCGGCAGGAATTCCGGCCGGACTGCGTCACCGTCATCAAACACCGTAAACGTCACATGCGTGTCGCCCGGCTTGCATTTGGCCGCCACGGCAATGCATCCGCCTTGGCGCGTATAGCGAGCGGCATTGTCGAGGAGATTGAAGAACACCCTGCTCAACAGGCTCGGCTCGATCATTACGTCCGGTAACTCTGCCGCAACGTTCCACTCAAGCTTCACATCGCCTCTCAGCACCAGCCGAAAATCCGAGCAGATGCTCTCTATGAGTTCCGCAGGCTGGACAGATTCCGGGCTGAACGCATCTTCCTCCTCCAGTCTCGGAATCATGCGAATTGTTCGCACCATTTCATATAGGCGCCGCTCGTTTCGTTTCGAAGCCTCGAGCATGTCCTGCATGAGATCCTTCTTGGCAGCCGGATTCTCCTCCAGTTCCATCGCCATCACGTCCGTGCATGCCCGTATCACCTGGAGCGGAGACGCGAGGTCGTGGTAGATGGTCGCAAGCATCTCATCTTTGCTCTCCAATTCATCGGCTGCTCTGCGCGTGCGGCGTTTGAGACGGGCGCTTTTCAAAATGAGCATCGCTTCGCGAAGCCTGCCGTTTTCATCAAAGATGGGATACGCATAGTCGAAGTGGGGACAGTGCTCGTCCGGCACTTCAACCCATTTCCCGCCCTCGACCTCTTTCTGCACCACCCGCATACAGGCTTCATTACACTGGCTGAAATCCAGCTCCTTGAACACATCACAGCTCTTTTTCCCGACCACATGTTTCTCGTCGACAGCGAAAAGCTTGCAGAAGCTGGGATTCACGCGGATGACACGAAATTCGCGGTCTACCAAAATGATGGGATCAGAAACGTGCTCGAAGAGAAACTGCGCTTCCACCATTACCCCTCCTGCGATAACTATGCTTCAGACCAACGGAGAATGCTATCTTCAAATTCAGCGGGGAGAGCCACTACAATCCAAAGCGGATTCCATAACCGCGAAGGGTCGCAGACCCGAGTCGCAAAGGCCGCAAAGGACTGATAGACAAAAGGAGCACGACGAAAGACGAAAGGACCACCCGATAAGGAGGAAACGGGCAAACGGGCAAAAAGGAAGCGCATGCGAGAGGGCGCAATGAATTGCGCCCGCACAGCCATGAATGAAGAAACGCCGTAGGGGCGGGATTCATCGCGCCCAATGTACGTTGTTTGGTTGCGGCCATGTCGCGCTGTGTTCTTTATGGTGAAATATGTTAGAATTCGTTTGATGCACAGGTCTGCCCACTCATCGAAAAGAAAAGGAAGAACCATGAAAAAATACGCGCTTGTCGTCTTGCTGCTGCTGCTTTGGATTGGCTCAACTCCCGCCTACTCGGAATGTCCATCATTTCCGGCGACGACCGCGAATATTGTGACATGGAATCTTTCGGGTTTCAATGTCATTCCACGCGAAAAAGCAAGAATCTTTGCCAACGCTATCGCATACCTCGACCCCGAGGTCCTTGTTCTCGCGGAGGTCAACCCCGACTTCATGGCCGCGGAAATCGTGGCCGAGCTCAACGAGATGGGTATCTGTTACCGGCGGGCACTCCTCGACCAGACGGCCCGGCAGAATATTGCGATCCTTTACAAACCCGGTGTTCAGCTTTCGAATCTGCGATTCATTGAGGACTCAGACAATAGTGATGCGAACTTGCGCAAGGCACTCGCGGCAGACGTTAAGATTGGCGAATTCGACTTCATCCTCATCGGGGTGCACCTGAAATCAGACCGGACCAACGCTGCGCGCGCCATTCGCAATGCACAGGCCCTCGCAATCGCGAGTTTCATCGAAAGCGCCACGGCGGCGGACGAGAAGGATGTGCTTGTTGTCGGCGATTACAACATGATTCCGGGGCAAGACCAGACAAACTTTGACTCTATGAATCCTGACGACTACTTAACATTCATCTCGTACAGCCTCTCCAGCCAATGCTCTCATATCAGCGCCTCGGGGACTTGTAACCTTCTCGACGGCTATGCAGTCTCCCACGGACACACGTCGGAATATATCGCAGGCAGCATTCGCATCGTCCCAATGCACGAGATTCTCGGATTGCCGCTCATGAATTACCGGACCATCATCTCCGACCACCTGCCCCTCGGCGCCACATTCCGCATCACGGATGATGACGACTAGAACGGCATCTCAGAGATGGTTTGACAGTTTTACGCACAAACTTGAAATCACCGAGGAAAAAGGGACAAGAGGGGAGAAGGGGGAAATTTCACCACCAAGGCGCCAGGACACAAAGGAAACCGTGCATGGAATACAGATTGTCCACACTATTCCTGGGTGTCTTGGTGCCGTGGTGGTTAAATGACTATTTTCTTGTGGCTAAGGCTGATTCTTAGCTGCGGCTACGCCGCACTGTGCCTCTCTGCGCGAATTTGGAAAAATATCAGCGTCAGAACGCCTTTTCGAGAATTGTGATGACCATGGCGGCTTCTTCGATGCCGATGTTGCCGCCGCCGTTCTCGGCGAGCGCGAGACGCGCGCCTTCCACTTGTCTCTTGCCGCATTCGCCTCTGAGTTGCCACGTAAGGTCGCATATCTGGCCGAGGCCCGTGGCGCCTATCGGATGGCCGCGCGATTCGAGGCCGCCGCTTGTGTTGACGGGCACCTTGCCGCCGAGCGTCGTCGCGCCCGATTCGGCGAACGGCCCGCCTTCGCCTTCGCCGCAGAACCCCATGTCCTCGGTCTGAGACAGCTCACCAAACGCCGTAGCATCGTGCACCTCGGCGACGTTGATATCTTGCGGACCGACGCCTGCCACCTCATATGCCTTCCGGCTGAGCCGTTTCCCTAAATCCTCCTCGTCAAAGTCTCTATCGCGGCCTGAGCCGAGCACGCACGCCTTCACTTTCACGAGCTTGTTTGCGCCAATTTTCTTCGCAAAGTCCTTCGAGCAGAGAATCGCCGCCGCGGCCCCATCACCCACGGGCGAACACATCGGACGCGTGAGCGGATACGAGACCTCCGGCGCCGCCAGCACTTCCTCGACGGTCATGTTCATCTGATATTGCGCATACGGATTCATCGTGCTGTGGAAATGGTTCTTCGCGGAGATGACGGCTAATTGCCGCTGTGTCGTCCCGTATTTCTTCATATGACTGCGTGCGGCGAGCGAATAAATGTCCATGAATGCGCTGCGGCTCTTTCCCGCGCCGCCTTCGCCTGCCGCCTTCGCGCCCATCTGCTTCTTGCGCTCCTCTTCTTCCTTCATCATCGCCTTGAACGCTTCCATAAGTTCCACATCGGTGGACGCCCAGTAGACCTGAAATGACTTCGCTTTGTCCTCCATGTAGAGCTTTTCCATGCCGAGCGCAAGTGCGACATCATATAAGCCGCAGCCGATGCCCATCAGCGCGCCGTAGAAGGCGGAAGAAGCCGATGCGCAGGCGTTTTCCACGTTCATCACCGGGATTGCGCCAATTCCCATCGCTCGAAGCACTACCTGCCCGCGAATGCCCTCTTGTCCGGTCACAAGTCCTTGCGCGGCATTGCCGACCCACGCCGCCTGAAGGTCATCCTTGCCGACGGCCGCATGCTCGAGGCAACGCGTGACTGCCTCCTCGGCCAGCGATTTCATGTTACGCTCCAGATACTTGCCGAACCGCGTCATCCCGGCTCCGATAACATAGACGTCTCTCATAATGCCACCGCTCCTTCTGTAGGCCGAATCTCCTTGTGCAATTAGACGAGGGCTCAATGCGAACGACTGGCTGGGGCATGTCCGCTCCTATGCTATTACATCCGGCCTGAGAAATCAAGAATGGAAGACCGAATGAGCACTCCTGCAGTGGATAAGTGACATGCGATATCGAGACCAAAGCAACTCTCATTTGGGACGCAGATACCTGAGCATTTCGACGATGGCTCATGGCTGATTCTGGTAAGAGTGTAACCGCGCCCCTTCTTTACACAGTTGGCGGTAGGGCAGGGTGGAGGTTTGGCCCGAAGAGATTCAGGGAAGCCGAAGGTCTCGGCTTCCCTGAATGAAGTTGGCTTCGTGCTCCAGGCAAGGTCAACCTTATCTGGAGCAGCAGGCAGTTCCCTACTGTTTGGCGTTGTCGAAAATCACGATAACGGTCTCGCCGGGGTCGACGTCGAGCGTCGCGCTTGAGGTTCCGGCGTTCCAGTATGAACCATTGTCCGGGTCCAGTATAGTGCCATTCGTCAGGCTCCATCCTGACGGTTCGGTCTCGGTTACGGTGTAGGTACCGCTGTTGAGACCTCCGCTGTCGTATGGAGCGGAATCATCCCGGAGCTGGAACTCCCGATACACACTATCTGGTCCGCCCGCCAATGTGAAATCAAATACCTGCGGATCGTACCGCGGGTCCGTTATCTTGTCAACCATGATGTATCCCGGGGCTATGTACTCAGTCGTCGCCACCGGATAGAACCGTATTTGCAGCAACTTCGAACCATTGTTGTCAACATCTTGCTGGGTGACCACGATATCAGCAAGGTCGAAAATCCACACCGGCGTGTCGTAATGCACGCATGTGCCTATGCTTTCCTGATACTCCAGCCATTCCTCAACACTGATCACACCGTCGTGGTCGAGGTCGGCGACATAGAGCTCGGCGCCGGGCAGCACGTCTTCTACACTTATCATCCCATCGCCATTGGAATCGGGATGGTAGGCCTGCCAATCATATAAATCAACGATCAAAGGGTCGCCGCCGACGTTGGGCACATAGGCATCGGGGCTGAGACCTGCCGGAGCCTCAAGATAGGCTGCGTCCAGGTCGCTCTGATTGACAACTCCATCGCCGTTGAAATCGGCGTGGGCGGCCTTCCACTCATAGAGGCTGATGTCGCCGCTTGCATCAAGGTCGGCAACGTAGACAATCGCATCCGCCGGGATATCGGTTGCGTCTATGATAGTGTCTCCGTTGGTGTCGGGACTTCCACCGTAGAAAACCCAACCCGACCAGGTGAAGAGTCGAGTTATGTCCTGGGCGCCGCCTCCCTTTCCTTGCCCCTTGGTGGATTCCGGATCAAACCTCACGAACCCTTCCGGCGCAGCAACGTAGGCGCCCTGCTGGGTGATGAGGCCCAGCGTCCAGAGACAATCCACGTTCGTCCCTGAATCATCGCTGCATGCCTGCGTCAACACGTTGGGGTACAGCGTTATGGAACTTGGGGAACAGTCTTTTGCAGGGCCGTCACAATCCGCTGGATTGTTCGGCTTCCCGTGAATCCTGGCAAAGACATAGAACCCATTTGCGGCCGTGGGCACGCCATCAACCAACACTTGGTATGGAAGCTGCACTCTCGCCGTGTCGTCCGGACCATCGAATCCACCGCACGGGTCGAGTACGGTCAGTTCATACAGAGAAGCTCTCTTGTTAGAAACATATTCGATAGTGGCGCTGCCGTATTCCGGAATGTGTATCGAACTTCCCCAGGTGCCATCCAGTTCCGGGACGGCATTACAGGTTTCCCATGACTTCCCGTGGATGTTCAGATTGAAGTGCATGCCACTCGGATAGCCGTTACTCCTTGGAATAACCTCTTGCGGTTTCGCCGCCATGGCAGGAGAAACCGCAAGCGCCAAAATCGCGAGTGACATGACCAGCACTGAAGCAATACTTACTCGTCTCATTTCTCTCCTCCGCGCCTTTTCTTGAAGATAACCACACATCGCTGCATCTGCGCAATTCTCTCTCCTCGCGCGATCACCCCCTCTGTGCGAGCCGTGCCGGTTACCTCCAGGAGGATTATTGAGCAAGCATGATGCCAGAGAGACACGCGTCGAAAAAGGCCTGATATAACGAGAAGGAATCAGCGGCAGGGCATTTTTTGCCGGACTGTTATCACAGGATTGAAATACAAAATTGAAACCGCCTTGGGGAGTACTCTATGGCCCCATAGAACATACCGGTCATTTTTGACATCCTTATTAAAGGTATATTTGCTATGCAAACCATCACTACGAAAAATTTGAGGAGCGGAGCAGCAGTTGCTTCAAACATAAGGAGGAAACAGCCATGAGAGCATTAGCTTCGTTGGTGGCTATAACTTTTGTCATGAGCATGATTCTGACAGTTGCGGCTTTCACCGCCCAAAGGGAAGCAGTGGCGTGGGGCTTGCCCCCGGGATTCAACCCGGAAACGGGGAAAATCGAGAAAACGTCTGAAACGCCGGGCGTGTGCAAAGCGAACGATCTCGTTGGAATGACCGTGAAGAGTGCTTGGGGCGATCGGTTTGGGTCGGTTGAAGAAGTAACGTTCGCCGACAATGACACCATCGAATACCTGATCATAACCCGCGGTGATGAAGCTGAGAGCGATGAACGTCTGGTCCCGATTCCATGGGAAACTGCGAAAGCGAGAGTCAGGAAAGATAGGATTATTCTCAGCATGAGCAAGGGGAAATTCGAAAACGCCCCGAGTTTCTCGAGGAGTGATTGGGAAAAGCTGTCGGACCCCGAATGGAATAAGACAGTCCACAGCTATTACGAATCCCGAGAAAAAGCGAAGGGCGAGATGACGGAAGGAACACGGCCCGAGCATGCCGAAAGCACACAAATGTGTGTGCGGCATGAACGGTAACTACTGAGCAAAATCGAAATGTAACGCGGGCTTGGCGCTGCTTCCGCCGCCATACGAGCGACGGAGAAAGTGGCAAGCCTTATTCGAGACGGGGATAGAGCCCTATTTCTGGCTGCGAGTGTTCACTTACATCATGCGGTCCTCGAAATAGGGCTCTGTCTTTTCTCGCACTCGCGGAACTCCTGAGAGCGATTGAGTTTCCGTGTTGCAGATTTCCTGCCAAAATGGTATGATGAGGCGATGAAAAAGGGTGTTACTATTCTCGGCGCGACCGGTTCGGTGGGCAGGAATGCGCTTGCCGTAATCGATTCGCTCCGAGACCACTTTTCTATTGTCGGACTGACGGCGTGTCGCAATGCGCCGTTGCTCCGCGAGCTTATCGAGCGGTACCACCCGCGCTATGCAGCCCTTGCCGATGAAGAGCAGGCGGATGCGTTGAGGTCGGCTTGCCCGGGACACACACGCGTTCTCGGCGGGCTGGAAGGCGTCATCTCGGTTGCGGCGGCATCTGAGGCGCAGATCGTTCTCTCCGCTATTGTCGGCGCCGCGGGACTTCAACCGGTCCTTGCTGCAATCAAGAAAGGAAGAACCATAGCGCTGGCCAATAAGGAGCCGCTCGTAATGGCGGGCGGGATTATTACCGGGCTTGCACAGAACGTCGGCGCAACGTTACTGCCCGTCGATAGCGAGCACAGCGCCATATTCCAGTGTCTTTGTGGGAACAGGGAGCAGAAAATCCACAAGATTGTTCTTACCGCTTCGGGCGGACCATTTTACAACACGAGCACGGAGGCTTTAGCGAACGTAACGCCGGAGCAAGCGCTCGCACATCCCACGTGGAGCATGGGCGCGAAGATCAGCGTAGATTCCGCAACGCTTATGAACAAGGGCCTCGAAGTCATCGAGGCGCATTGGCTGTTCGGGGTCGACGTTGAAAGCATCGAGGTCGTCATCCATCCGACGAGCGTGGTCCACTCGATGGTCGAGTTCCTCGACGGCTCGATAATCGCTCAACTCGGCCGCAACGATATGAAGCTTCCCATTCAGTTCGCGCTCACCTATCCGGACCGAATGGAGTGCCCGGTGGAAAGGCTCGACATTACCGAGGTTTCTCCGCTTGAGTTTTTCCCGCCGAAGCTCGACAAATTCCCGTGTCTCGCGCTTGCCTATGAGGCAGCCAAGGTCGGCGGCACGATGCCAGCCGTCCTCAATGCGGCCAACGAAGTGGCCGTCGATGAGTTCTTGCAGCGGAGGTTGCATTTCCAAGAGATCCCGACAATTATCGAACGGGTGATGCGCGACCATCAGCCTGTGGCCGACCCGCGTCTCGGAGACATCCTGGCGGCGGATGAATGGGCGCGCGAGAGCGCGATGGAGAGCCAAAGGAGTCATACGTGATCAATCTGGAAACAATTATCAACTTTGCTTTGAGCGCCGGCCGATTCGTTATTCTGCTCGGAGTGCTCATATTCGTCCATGAGCTCGGCCATTTCTTCGCCGCGAAAATGTCCAACGTGTACGTGGTGAGATTCTCGCTCGGGTTCGGCAGGAGATTGTTCGGGTTCAAGAGAGGGGACACCGACTACTGTGTCTCCGCAATCCCGTTGGGCGGCTACGTGAAAATGGTGGGGCAGGAGGATATGCCGAAGTCTCGCGAAGAAGCCGAGCAGGCCGAGCCCGAGTTGCTCGATGTGCCACCTTCCCGCCGTTTCGACACGCAGTCGGCGGGGAAAAAGCTCGCGATAAGTTTCGCAGGGCCGCTGATGAATCTTGTGTTCGCGGTTCCCCTTTTCTGGCTCGTCTTCATCATTGGTATCCAGGTGCCGATATTCAGCCAACACACGCGCATCGGCGCCGTCGCCGAAGGGTCGCCGGCGGAACAGGTGGGCATCCAGCCAGGCCAGCGCGTGCTTTCCATCAATGGAAACGCGGTCAAGAGATGGGACGAGCTTCAACTTAAGATCTGGACAAATGAGGGCAAGCCGCTCGCCCTTGAGATGGGAGGCCTCTCGGGGCAAACAACCCGCGTGACGGTCACGCCGGAACGTTCCGAAGGCTCGACCAGAGCAACCATCGGCGTAGAGCCTCTCGTAACCGTGGCCGTTGATCGGATAATGCCCGACATGCCTGCCGCACAAAGCGGCCTCAGGGTTGGCGACATTATTCTTGCTTACGATCAGGAGGCTTCCGACAACGAAAGCATAAGCAAGCTCATAGAAACGGTCAATCAGAGCGCTGGTCGCCCGCTCGAGCTCACGGTCCTCAGAGAGGGTAAGACGTTCAAGATGACTGTCATCCCCGAGACGATACGCGCCATTGACGGAGTGGGATTCGAAGACAGCACAGTCGCATATGTGGATAGCGAACGGGCAGATGCAGCAGCCGCGGCGCTTAAAGCAGGCGATAAGGTGACCGCCATCAACGGAAAACCGGTGCAAGGCGGCGACGACTCACTCACAACCGCCCTTTATGCGCTTACGGGCGATTCAGTTGAGCTGACGGTGGAACGAGGCGGCGGCCTATTCCATGCTCCCACGGTCTTTCGCGTCGAACTTCCTCTCCAACAAAAAGGCATGATAGGAGTTGTTTTCACGCCATTCATTCTGGAAAGATTCGGGCCGGTGCAGGCGTTCAGCAGATCGCTCGACGCGTTCTATAATTCGCTGGCCCTGACGATGAAGACGATTTACTTTCTCTTCTCGGGCAAAGTCAGCACGAGGGAAATGGCAGGGCCCATAGGAATCGCGTTCCTGACGGAAGAAAGCCTGAAGCTCGGCATCGGCTATTACCTCAACCTTGTGGCGTTCATAACAATCAATCTGGCTATATTGAATCTGCTACCGATTCCGATTCTGGACGGCGGTATGATCTTCATAACATTGGTCGAGGTTATTCGCCGCAAACCGCTCGACGAGAAATATCTGCTCTTGCTTCAGAGAGTCGGATTTGCCCTGATCCTGTTATTGGTGCTTGTTGCCACGTTTAACGACATACTCAGGGCAATCAATTACATCCTCGGCGGAAGCTTTATAGAATAAGCGGTTTCGAGTCCGCCTCCCGACTGCAGGAAAGAAAATGAGACGGCGCAAGACACGAACAATCTATCTCGGCAACGTTCCAATCGGCAGCGGTCATCACATTTCCGTTCAGTCGATGACCAAGACCGACACGCGCGATGCCGTTGCAACCATCAATCAGATTAAACGGCTGGAACAGATAGGCTGCGAAATCGTTCGGGTCGCCGTGCCTGACCTCGAGGCGGCCGATGCCATCAAGGTGATAAAGAGCCACATTTCCATCCCACTTGTGGCCGACATCCATTTCAATTATCGGCTTGCACTCAAGGCTATCGAGAACGGCGCCGACGGCCTCCGAATCAATCCGGGCAATATCGGCTCGCGCGCCAAGGTCGAGAAAGTGGTCAAAGCTGCCGCTGCATCGAATGTGCCCATCAGAATCGGGGTCAACTCAGGCTCCATCGAAAAGGAATTCAAGGGGATTATCAAGGGAGAAGGCAAGAAGCTGGCGGAAACGACCGCACGAGCAATGGTCAAGAGCGCGCTCAAGCACATTCGCATACTCGAGGGCCTGAAGTTTCACAATATAAAAGTGTCGCTCAAGGCGACCGATGTTCAGACGACCCTCACTGCCCACACGCTGCTAGCGCGCGAGCGCGACTACCCGTTCCATATCGGAATCACCGAAGCCGGAACGCTTTTGACGGGCGCCGTGAAATCCGCAGTCGGAATCGCGATGCTCCTTCTCAAAGGATACGGCGATACCATCCGCGTTTCGCTCAGCGCGCCGCCCGAACGAGAGGTGGTTGCTGCATACACGATTCTTCGCGCCCTCGGATTGCGTGAGCAAGGGGCGGAAGTGATAAGTTGTCCCACATGCGCCCGCAGCACAATCGATGTGGAGAGCATCGCAGAAGAGGTTGAACAAAGACTTCTCGGCATTTCCCTGCCCATCAGCGTGGCCGTTATGGGCTGCGCCGTGAACGGGCCGGGCGAAGCCTCTCGCGCCGATTACGGAGTGGCGGGCGGGCGCGGCCGGGGTGTCATTTTCCGGCACGGAAAGGTGACGCGCAGGAATGTCGATGAAGCAAGCATCATAGAGGCTCTGTTGTCGGAAATCGATGAACTGAAGGGACGGAGATAATGCGCTGGAGCAAGGCATATATTCCCACCGTCAAAGAAGATCCGGCCGATGCGGAAGTGGTCAGCCACAAGCTGATGGTGCGCGCTGGCATGATGAAGAAAGTGGGGGCCGGAATCTACACGCTCCTGCCGCTCGGACTCGTTGTGACGCGCAAAGTGGAACAGATAGTGCGCGAGGAGATGAATCGCATCGGAGCGCTCGAGGTGTTCATGCCGGTGCTCAGTCCCGCCGAATTGTGGAAGGAGACCGGGCGATGGGATGTCTACGGCGAAGAACTGATGCGACTGAAGGACCGCCACAAGCGTGATTTCGTCCTCGGGCCGACGCATGAAGAGGTCGTCACCGACCTTGTTCGCGGCCCTGTGCGGTCATATCGCCAGCTTCCGCTCACCTTATATCAAATCCAGACGAAATTTCGGGATGAAATCCGACCGCGATTCGGCGTGATGCGCGGTCGTGAATTCATCATGAAGGACGCTTACAGCTTCAACCGTGACGACGCATGCCTCGACAGAACCTACAAGGATATGCATGGCGCCTACGAAGCGGTCTTCCGGCGTTGCGGCCTCGCGTTCAGGCCGGTGCTCGCCGACTCAGGCGCTATCGGGGGCGATGTCACCCACGAGTTCATGGTGCTCGCGCAGACGGGGGAATCGCGCGTGATAAGCTGTCCGAATGACGAGTGCGCATATGCGGCGACCGATGAGACGGCGGAATCCATTATCGAAAATACCGCTGCAACCCAGGAACCGCGCCCGCTCGCCAAGACGCACACACCCGACATGAAAACGGTGGAAGAAGTGTGTTCCTTTCTCAAGGTCGAACCGAGGAATCTTGTGAAAACGATTCTCTATCAAGCCGACGGCGAAGTAATCGGCGCGCTCACTCGGGGCGACCGCGAGATTAGCGAGCCGAAGCTGCGACGCGCGCTTCGAGCGGATGTGCTCTCGATGGCGGACCCCGATACGGTGCGGACGCTCACCGGCGCAGAAGTCGGGTTCGCCGGGCCGGTCGGGCTCAAAGGCGTGAAGCTCGTCGCTGACAAGACTGTGACAAGTATGGTCAACTGCATCACCGGCGCAAACAAAACCGATTATCATTTGACCAACGTCAATTATAAACGTGACTTTTCAGGCGACCTTGTCGGCGACATCACGGTTGTGGCCGCAGGGGACAAGTGCATTCGATGCGGGGCCACACTTACCGAATATCGAGGCATAGAAGTGGGCCAAATTTTCAAGTTGGGCAGGAAGTACAGCGTTGCTATGAAGGCCACGTTCATCGATGAACAGGGTAATGAGACGCCGTTCACGATGGGTTGTTACGGAATCGGTATCACGCGAACGGTAGCGGCCGCCATCGAACAGAATCATGACGGAAATGGCATCATCTGGCCGCCGTCGCTCGCACCGTATCAGGTGCTTGTCACCCCGGTCGCTGTCAGCGACGAAGCAACTATGTCAGTCGCCGAGAGCGTCTATTCCGGGCTGTGTGCGAAAGGGGTCGAAGTGCTTCTCGATGACCGCGACGAGCGACCCGGCGTCAAGTTCAAGGACGCCGACCTCATCGGCATCCCGTTGCGAGTTACGATCGGTTCTCGCGGTCTCAAGCAGGGGACAGTGGAAGCTCGAATCCGTCGTACCGGCGCAACTCATGATGTGCCGGTTGAAAATGCCGTGGAAGAAATCATGCGATTGTTGAGCGAGGTTTATTGATGCAGAAAACGATTCCAAAGGTATATGACCCTCACGCCGTCGAGGAAAAATGGTATCAGGAATGGCTCGAGAAGGGTTATTTCCACTCCGAGCCAAACCCAAACAAGAAGCCGTATTGCATCGTGATTCCCCCGCCGAACGTCACTGCCGAATTGCATATGGGACACGCATACAACAACACGATTCAGGACATCTTTATACGCTACCATCGCATGGCGGGCGACGAGACCCTCTGGATGCCCGGAACCGACCATGCCGGAATCGCGACGCAGAACGTCGTCGAGCGCAGCCTGGCAAGGGAAGAAGGCCTCACCCGGCACGACCTCGGTCGCGAGAAATTCGTCGAGCGTGTCTGGCAATGGCAACGGAAATATGGCTCGACCATCATCTCACAACTCAAACGGCTCGGTTGTTCGTGCGATTGGGAACGCGAGCGGTTCACGATGGACGAAGGATTGTCAAAAGCCGTGATCGAGGTCTTCGTGCGGCTGTATGAAAGGGGTCTGATCTACCGGGGCAGATATATCATCAATTGGTGTCCCCGCTGTCAGACGGCGCTCAGCGACGAGGAAGCCGTTCACCAGGACCACGAGGGAAACCTATGGTATGTGCGCTATCCCATTAAGGGCTCAGACAAATACGTCATCGTGGCCACTACGCGGCCGGAGACGATGCTTGGCGACACCGCCGTTGCTGCAAACCCTTCAGATGAGCGCCATCGTGAATTAATGGGAAAGACGGCTATCCTGCCGGTCATCGGGCGCGAACTGCCCATCATTGCGGACGAGTACGTTGACCCGTCGTTCGGAACAGGACTCGTGAAAGTGACGCCGGCGCACGACCCCAATGACTACCTCATAGGCCAGCGCCACAAGCTCGATTTCGTCAACATCCTCAACGAAGACGCCACGCTCAACGAGAACGCAGGCCCCTACAAGGGCTACGACCGGTTCGCATGCCGAGAGGAATTGGTGGAACAGCTCAAGCGAGAAGGACATCTCGAAAAGGTCGAGCGTCACACGCACGCTGTCGCTCACTGTCAGCGGTGCGACACAATCCTCGAGCCGTTTCTCTCGGAACAGTGGTTCGTGAAGGCAAAACCGCTTGCCGAGCCCGCTCTCAGGGTGGTTCAGGAGGGACGCATCAAGTTCTATCCCGAGCGGTGGACGAAAGTGTACACGACATGGATGGAAAACATCCGCGATTGGTGCATATCGCGCCAGCTCTGGTGGGGACATCGCATACCGGTTTATTACTGCGATGACTGCGGGCATATGATGGTGAAGAGGTCTGCGCCTGAAGCATGCGAGGGATGTTCATCACGCAACATCCATCAGGATGAAGACGTCCTCGACACATGGTTCTCATCATGGCTCTGGCCGTTCAGCACGATGGGATGGCCCGAGAAAACGCCGGAACTCGAATACTACTACCCGACCCAGCTCCTTGCGACCGCGGCCGAAATCATCTTTTTCTGGGTCGCGCGGATGATTATGGCCGGCCTCGAGTTCATGGGCGACATCCCGTTTGCGGACGTGTACATCAACGGCACGGTTCGCGACGAGATCGGGCGCAAGATGAGCAAGTCTTTGGGCAATGGCATCGACCCGCTCCTCATGATAAAGAAGTACAGCGCCGATGCGGTCCGGTTTTCGCTCATGATGCTCGCATCCGAGGGGCAAGACATTAATCTCTCCGAGAGCCGTTTCGAGATGGGACGCAACTTCTCGAACAAGATATGGAATGCCTATCGCTTCCTCGCACTCAACGCAGGCGACATTCCGCTTGACTCAGGCGTGCAAGAAGTTGCTGAGTTGCCCGGGGAAGAGCTGGCCGATGCATGGATTAAGAGCAAGTACTATCGCACCGTTCGAACGGTGACCGACGGATTGAACCAGTACCGCCTGCATGAGGGGATATCGACCGTCCACAATTTCTTTTGGCACGACTACTGTGACTGGTACCTCGAGCTCGTCAAAGCGCGAGTCAGCGATGAGGCAAGCCCGGATTCAAAACGAGCGGCGCTGCAATTGGCCACCGGCATCATGGAAGGCTCGATGACGCTCCTCCATCCGTTCATGCCGTTCATCACTGAGGAGGTGTGGCAATCGCTGAACTGCCATCACGAGACCGGCAGCATCATGGTCAGCCCGTGGCCTCGTCCATATGACAACGTCATCGACCCGCAAGCCGAAGCTCAGATGCAGGTGCTTCAGGATACCATAACCGCGATTCGAAACATCCGGGGCGAAATGAGTGTGCCTCCGGGAAAAAGAATCAATGCGGTGCTGAAGGTCTCGGACAACAAAACGATTGGTCTAATGAAGGAGTATAGCCGTTATCTCATCGACCTGGCACGCCTGAATGAACTCACGATAGCGCCGACTCCTGTAATTCCCAAACCCGCGGCGAGGGCATTCCTGCCCGGCATAGAGGTGCATATTCCGCTCGCCGGCATTATAGACATAGCCGCCGAGGAGGCGCGTCTTAAGAAGGAACTCAGTCGCGTCGAGGCGGAAATCGCCGCCAATGAGGCGAAACTCTCGAATGAGAAGTTCGTTTCACGAGCGCCGGAGCATGTTGTACAATCGACACGCCAGAAAAAGGAAGAGCTGCTGCACAAGGCCGAGAAGCTGAAACATAGCCTTGACCAACTGCAGGAATGAAGAATAGTGGGGGAGTGGCCAAAGGTAGGGATTTCCCGATTGTCAGGGTCGTTCGCGAACGACCCCTACAGATGGTTCCGCAGAGGCAAGGATTTCGCTGAGAACCGTCGGGACAAGGGGTGAGAAATCATGCAAACCGAGTGCGTGCGGTGTCACAAAGTAATAGATACGGTTCAAGGGTACAAGTTCAGCCAGACCGAGTATCTCTGCATGCCGTGCTATGATGCCTACAAGGCCGAACGCACCGCACGAGCGAAGAAGCAGCACAGAAACCCACTCATTGATAAATTCGGAGAAGCCCCAGCCACTCCAACCGCACAAGATGTCACGGCCACAGTGTCGTCTCCCAAGCCTCGCCCGGCCCCTCAGGCTTTTCAGACGAAAGCCCCGCCGCCAGCCGATAAACAGCCGATGGGTGAACCGGTCCAGCCTCCCCCTGCGCCGACGGAACAAGCCGCGAAGCCGCCGTCTCCAGCTCCGGCAGCGCCTGCGGCTGAAGTATGTGATATATGCAAGAAACCTCTGGCAGGCTTCAAGGTGCCTCTCAAAGGGGGCAAAAAAGTCTGCATGGATTGCAATGGCGTGCTGCGCGAAGTCGCAAAATCACTCATCCTCAATGTTCAGTGTCCGCACTGCGGCAAGGAGATACAGCTCACAGGAGAACAATGAACGTGACCCGCAATGGCATGGGCGGTCATCCTGCGAAATGCGGGACCCCTACAAGAATATTGATTGATGGATAGATTTCGATGGGGGAATTGCCAGGCATTCAGGATTGCCTACGCAATTCATCATACCGCTTCTTCCGCTCCAACACCTGTTCCAGCGTCGGTATTCCGCTCGTCCCTTCCTTCTCACACACGAATGAAGCGGCACAACATGCAAACTGCGCAGCCTCGATGGGGTCATCACACTCCTTGAATCTCACGAGGAACGCAGCCGCGAATACATCGCCAGCGCCCGTCGGGTCCACTTCTTCTGTTCTATAAGCCGGGACGTGAACCCTTCGGTCTTTCAAGAAAAGCTCAGCCCCACGACTCGCTTGCGTCACGATTACGATAGGCGCGAAAAGCGCGAGCTCGCTCGCGAAGGCATAAGGCTCATCAAGGTCAAGCTCGCTATAGACGACGGCGTCGGCGTGGCGGACAACCTCGCGTGCGTTCTTCCACTCCTTTCGTCTGACACGTCCGCGTTCATCCCATTCGCGGAGCCATCCCTGCACGCCGATTCCAACGAGCGAGCGGGGAAACGATTCAATAACATCGGGCATCACTTCGTCTGCAATCGGACACAGATACACGATGTCCGCATCCGTCCATCGAGGGGGAATGTGAGTGGATGATATCGAAGTCGCGACGCCGCTCACGATTTGTTCGCGAACGCCGTTGCGATACATGTTATGGAATGTGGTCGTCGTGGTCGAATCGATGTTTCGGATTTCGATTCCCTTGAATACATCGAGAAAAGGAAAGTCGCGAGAGACCGACGTCACGATGCCGGTGTGCCGGCTCAGGCCCCGCGCCGTGAGGCTTGCGTATGATGCAGAACCGCCCAGTATCCGTCGGCCGTTCACCAAATCACAGCACAGATGCCCCACTGCCAGGAAATCGGGAACACTCACCAACGCCTCCATCAATCGCTGATATGCCTGCTATTCGGTCTCTGCGTCGGATGGGGTGAGTCCTTCGTTCTTTTCTGTTGCGGATGCCGCCGGCGCCCCCCGCTTCTCCGCGAGCTGGCTTCGGGTGTAGAACAACCGATGAATCACTGTCAGGTGGGTGAGCAGGGCGAGTATCCAGAGAACTGCGACTTCCGCTCCGACAATGAGGCCTCCCGCGAAGATGATCACTCGCTCCGCTCTCTCCGCAAGCCCGACATCGCATTTCTCAATTACTGTCTCGGCTCGTGCGCGGACATATGGCACCAACAGCGTCCCGAGAATGACAATGCCGCAGAGAGCCGCTTCTCCGAGCCGCGGTTCTTCGGAATATCTCCACCCCGAGTAATGAAGCAACAGGCCGAGAATCGGAATTATGTCGGAGTAGCGGTCAAGGGTGGAATCGAGCACGCTGCCGAATCGGCTCTCCTTCCCCACAACGCGGGCAAGCGCGCCGTCGAGCAGGTCAAATAATCCACCCGCGATGACGAGTATCCCGCCCACTCTGAGAAAACCATATAGAAGAGTGGCTCCGGCGATACAGTTCATCACCACACCGCCGACGGTGAGCATGTTTGGTGTGATACCCGAACGGGCGAGCTGACGAACGAACGGCGACAGCGGTTTGTCAAGCCGGTGATTCAGCTTCTTGCTGAGCATGGTCTCGCACTGTCCGAAAGTGTCCCGACGTCATCCCATCCTGTGACGGGTGAGTGACCTGAGCCATATACGCATCCAACATCGGCGGACGAACTCATGCACATGCTGTCACATCGTAGCAAAATAGCATGAAAAAAACAAGCAGCGTAACACTAAGGGTAATGGGAATAAATTGCGTGGCAAAGAAAATCCCCGCATCATCCGACGATGCGTGTCGGCGCGGACGCTGGATTCTCAGCGAGGTTCTCCGAAGATTCCCAGGTTTTTCCTGAAGGCTCTTGACAAAATGTTTGGCAATATGTAATATGTTTGGCAAGACTAACACTTGCCTTCATCGTGTTCTGAATGCGAGGTCGAACCATGCAAAAGAGAAAACTCAGCGCGAGCCTGGAGGACTACCTCGAAGCCATTTTTCACATCGTCTTGGAAAAGCAGGCGGCGCGCGTCAAGGACATCGCCGCACGAATGAGTGTGACGAACTCTTCCGTGACGGGCGCGCTTCGAGAACTCTCACGGCAGCAACTCGTTAACTACGCGCCCTATGATATTGTCACGCTCACTCCGGCCGGGCAAGCTGTTGCGAAAGAAATCGTCCAGCGCCATGAAGCTCTCCGTGACTTCTTCGTGCAGGTGCTGGCCGTAGGCGAGAGGGAAGCCGAAGAAGCCGCATGCAAGATGGAGCACGCTCTGCCCGGACCAATTCTGCAGAGGTTGGTGCGCTTCATCGAGTTTTTCAAGTCCCGACCACCGGCTGAAGCGGGATGGGTTGAGGAATTCAAAAGGTATTGCGAACGGAACGTCGGCAGGCGGGGGACAGTGCGAGAACGAAGGCACGCTACCAGGTGAGTTTAAGTTCGCACGGAGAAAGTTTCAATGACAAAGGAGAGCGTCGTGTTCTGGAGGGCCCATTTTGATGTTTTGGGAAATAATCGGGTGGTCCCTTGCTATCATCTGAATCTTGTCACGGATATATTTGATGAACTGAAGGATCTGTGTTCTTGCATTTGTCATGGGGGAGGCCAAAGGGGCAAAAATTTTTTCTGGCGTAATTGAGACGCGGTCTCAATCTCAATAACCTGATGAGCTCTCCAAATCCTCGTTTCTTCCACCGCTCGCGAAAGCGCGCTCGTAAATGAATTGATGATTCAGAAGTAAAGCGAAATGGGGGTAAATGTGCGTGGTGTAGGCAAATTGTCGAAACCTCGGCCGGAAAGGAGGCGCGGCGTGAGAAGGCAATAAGAAGAGCTTTCGATGCTCACGATTGAACGGAGTGTGGCGCAAGGACATGAGCGTGTAATAAAAGGTCAGAAACGAAAGGAGATAAGCAGGTGAAATGTGCGGGAATGATGAGATGTATCGTTGTTGCAGGGCTTGCGCTTATGCTTTTGTCTGGCCGGGGCGCAGCCGATGTTGCAACGGATGAGGCTTTGCAAAAGAGAGTCGAGGAGTTGGAGGAAATGGTGAGGGAGCTTTCTTCACGCCTCGAGAAAATGACGCATGAGCGGGCGGCGGAGCAGGCCGCTGTTTCAGAGCAACAAGAGGTTTTGACTCAGCTCAGCGCTCAGGTTCAGGAAATGGAAGACTCCGTTGCCCTGAGTCCGGACTCTTGGGTGAACAGATTCACCTTAGGAGGATACGGTGAGTTCCACGGCAATTTCGACGAGGGCTCGTCGGGTGACCAGTTCGACATTCACCGGTTCGTTCTCTATCTGGGATACGACTTTAACGACTGGATAAAGTTCCGCTCGGAGACGGAAATCGAGCACGCGTTCGTCTCGAGCGAGAGCGATGGTGAATTGGCGCTGGAACAGGCGTATTTCGATTTCCTGCTCTCAGACTTAGTGAACGTGCGCATGGGAAGAGTCTTGACACCTCTGGGGATCATCAACATGAAGCATGAACCCCCCGCCTTCTACGGTGTCGAGAGGCCGTCATTTGACAGGGTTATCATTCCCACCACATGGTCGTCGGACGGGGTGGGTATATTCGGCAATCTGACGCCGTCACTCACCTACGAGGCCTATGTTGTGGGAGGACTCGACGGCTCCGAGTTCGATGCACTCAACGGCATCAGAGGAGGCCGCATCAAGGAGCGTCCGAGTCTCAACGACGTCGCAGTTACGGGCCGGCTGGACTACTACCCGTTTGCGCAGCGCAGTGCGCGTCTCGGGCAATGGTTGCGCCTGGGCGCTTCGACGTATCTCGGTGGGCTGGACAACGGCAATGCGGGAAGCGATCCCGACATCAATGGGGACATCCAGATATACTCTGCCGATTTCGAATACACGATTTCAAAGTTCGATTTTCGTGGTGTGGTCGCGTTTGAAAACATTGACGGCGCGCGCGAGATCGGCAACGGTACCGCCTCGGAAATATTTGGCTGGTACCTGGAAGCGGCCTATCACTTCTGGCCCGACTCATGGAAGACCGGCAAGCTTGAAAAGTCCGACGCGGCAGCGTTCGTGCGCTACGATGACTTTGATACTCAATACGGTATGCCCTCCGGTGTCGAGCGGGACCCGGCAGGCGACCGGAACGAATGGACGTTCGGCCTCAGCTTCTACCTCACGCCAAGCCTCGTGCTCAAGGCGGATTACCAAATCCGCGACAGCTCCGCTGGCGACGTTGAGAACGCCTTCAACCTTGGATTGGGCTGGCAGTTTTAGTCAATGGAGGGAATATGATTCCACAAATTATCTTGAAGGGACGAACCACGGTGGCGCCCCTGGCATTGTTCGGGGCGATTCTGCTGCTCGTCGGCTGCGCAGGGCTTACCAATTCCTTGCCTATTCCCGAACACCTGATGGAACAGGGGGCTGTACGTGACGACTCTCAACTCGATTCGCTCCGACGAGGGCGTGCACTTGCTGTGACAGAATGCACTGAATGCCATCGTTTGTACTGGCCGGGTGATTATGCGCCGGATGAGTGGCCGCGCATCATCCGCAAGATGGGGTATCGCACCTCGCTTGATGCAGGGCAACTGAGTGACCTCGAACTCTACCATGTCACCGCCAGCCGCGCTGCACGGCAACAATCTGGCGGAGAAACAGACTTGGACGCCGTCTCAGAGTAGTGGATGAGATAGCGCGAGACTCCACAGCGCGACGCAGCCACAACGAAAGAAAGAAAGGGGGAACGCATTTTCTCCTTGACGAAAGCATAATTCTTCCGTACCATTTTCAGCAGAATTGAAAACATCGAAGCATGTTACGGCCCGGTTATTCGGTGGACGTGTTTCGTTCCACCATCTCAGCATGATTGTCGGCATGCGGGGGATTGCCGCCCGCCCTCGGGCGAAAGGAGTTAAGCTGTGTCTGGACGTGAAGGGTACAGAGCCATGGTCTCGACGGCGCATCCGCTGGCCACTGAAGTAGGCATAAGTATTCTCAGGAAGGGAGGGAATTGCATCGATGCCGCTGTCGCGGTCGCTGCGGCGCTCAATGTCGTCGATATGGCCAACACCGGCGTCGGCGGCGATGCGTTCGCGCTCGTTTACTTCAAGAAAGAGGGACAAGTGGTCAGCCTGAATGCGAGCGGTCGGTCGCCATTCGCAGCCACAATCGAAACCTACAGGAAACACGGCCTCTCAGCCATGCCCGAACGCGGCCCGCTTTCCATCACTACGCCCGGGGCACTGAGCGGATGGGTCGCCCTCCACAAGCGCTATGGAACCATGCCCTTTCATGACCTTCTGCAGCCCGCAATCGCATTGGCCACCGACGGGTTTGCGATTAACCCCGCAATAGCGATCTTCATCGGATTGAGCGCCGAGGTCATCAAGCAATATCCCGAGACCGCACGCATCTACCTTGACCCGGATGCCAACGCTCCTGACCCAGGTCATGTGCTCAAGCAGGAAACGCTGGGACAAAGCCTCGCCCTCATTGCGGAAAGCGGAGCCGGCGCTCTCTATGGTGGCCCGCTCGGCCGCAAGGTCGCCGAATTCGTTGCCGACTCGGGCGGACTGCTTTCAGAGAGAGATTTCTCCGAGCATCGTCCGAATTGGGTGGAACCAATCAGGCTCACCTACCGCGACTGCGAAGTCCTCACCATTCCGCCAAACTCGCAGGGAATCGCTCTCCTGGAAATGCTCAACATCATGGAAGGATATGACGCGCAATCGCTGGCCAGAAATCCCGCCGACCTGCTGCACGTTCAGGTCGAAGCGAAGAAGCTGGCATTTAACGACCGCAATCGCTTCGTATGCGACCCCGATTTTCATGCGTCTCCCGTAGATGACCTGCTCTCGAAGAAGTATGCTGCAATGCAGAGAGCACACATAAACCTTGACCGAACGTCCGTGGCGCCGCCCGCGCGCAACGACCATTCCGGCGACACCACGTATTTTTGTATCGTCGACCCCGAGGGCAATTGTGTCTCGTTCATCAATAGCCTGTTCGACCTCTTCGGCTCGGGCATGGTCGCCAGCGATACCGGTATCATTCTTCAGAACAGGGGAAAAGGGTTCTTGCTCGATTCTCATCATCCAAATTCACTCCAGCCACACAAACGCCCCCTGCACACGCTTGTACCATGCATGGTCATGCGGGGCGGAAACCCCGTCCTTGTAATCGGATGCATCGGCGGCGACCAACAGCCGCAAGGTCTCCTGCAAATACTCATGAACATCATTGACTACGGAATGTCGCCGCAAGATGCAATCGATGCCCCGCGCTGGCGCAGCTACGATGACGGAAAGCTCGCCCTCGAGACCGCCATTGAGGCAAATGTTGTGCACTCCCTGTCCGCGAGGGGACACCTCTTGACCGACTCGGCGGACTTCTTCGGCGGGTCGCAGTGCATCATGTTTGAACACGATGGTTGCCTTGCAGGCGGCTCGGACCGCAGATTAGCCGGTTGCTGGCGGGGCCTGTCGTAATCACCTGCGTAGCCTTTTTCTTCATTGTCTACTCTGGCACGATTCGTGCTTTTCTCCTGGCCCTGGTGGGCTGTGGCCGCCAGCGGATTAACCTCAAGGTGAATATCACGGACCCCGTGAATTCCCTCAGGGACAAGGGCATAGCATAAAGGAAGCACTCATGGCGAAAGACAAGACATTCCTCCACAATATCATGGACGAGCGTATCGCATATAGGCTGATACTCTCCTTCGCCTTGATGAGCATAATTCCTATGCTCCTCACAATGTACATAATCACTACTATGTGGCTTCCTGACCTCAGCGTGTGGACCCAAGTAGGCGTCTTCCTCCTCCTCGCCCTCGGCATTTCCATCCTCGGGTATCTGCTTTCCCGCACGGTCGTCTATACCGTTTTGAAGACATCAGAAGCCGCAAAAGAAATTGCAGACGGCGACCTTTCAAAGCGACTGGAAGTCCGCAACGAACGCTCCGAGATGGGCCTGCTCGTGCGCTCCTTCAATCAGATTACGAGCCAACTGGAAGAAAAGATAAGGGAGCTTCAATTGTCAGAAGGGAAATTCCGAGGGCTCGTCGAGAATGTTCCCGACCTTCTGTACTACCTCAACCCTGATGGTCGCATCACCTCGGTGAATGAAGAAGTGACCGAACTGCTTGGATACAGCAAGGACGATGTCCTGAACCAGCCGTTCTCCACAATGGTGCATCCGGACGACTACACCCAATATGAGCGAATCCTTCGGGAACGGAGGGCTGACGAGCATCGGCTCACGAAAGGATTGCGTGTCAGACTGAGAACGAAGAATTCCAATTATCGCGCATTCGAAATCAATGCCCGCGGCATCTATGACAAGGACGGAAACTTCATCGGCACCGAGGGACTTGCCCGCGACATCACTGCGCAATTGGCGCTCGAAACCGAGCGTGAAGAGTTCCTCTACATGCTCACGCATGATATTAAGAATCCTGTTTCGGCCATCATGTTCATCATATACATGCTGCGTGACGGCACCATTCCTTCACCGAAATATCCCGAGTACTATGACAAGATCGAGGCTGCATGCAACGGCGTCATAAGCCTGGTGGAGGGATTCCTCGAGTACAAGAAACTCGAAAGGGGCAGTATACGGCTGGAAAAGAGAACCGTAGACCTGTTTGGACTGCTCAAGAACATCACTTCAACCTACAAGCCTGAAGCCCAGGCCAAAGGAAAGAATATCAGCCTCAGCGGAGAGAAAGGTGCGATGAGCATTGCGGAAAGTGTCGGTGTGCCGGTGATGGTCGACACGCAATATTTCTCGCGGGTGGTCGAAAATCTCATCACGAACGCCATCAAGTTTGCCCAGAGCCGCATTGAAGTCGGTTTCACAGGGGACGACGATGGAGGTGTTACGCTCTTCGTCCGTGACGACGGCCCCGGCGTACCCGAAGAGGAGAGAGAAGATATCTTCAAGCTCTTCCACAGTGCGCCCGGCCGCAGGAATAGCAAAGGAATCGGCATCGGCTTGGCCTCCGCGCACAAGATCATCAGGGCGCACGGTGGGCGTCTCTGGGTGGAATCGCAACCACACGGCGGATGCTCTTTCATGATTCGGATACCCGGCAATTCGGTTCCTTCCCACGCCGGCGTCGGGAGCTGACGCTTTTCCCGCCCGCAAAATAGGGACAGAGAATCTGTCCCCCCGTCATAACAACCGAGATTCTGCAGAAAGCATGCGACTGATGGACGCGCGCTCGCCGTTGACGTGGGGACCCGTTCGCGAACGGCCCGAGACCTTTCCATATCCTACCATTCATGGGCTGTTTCAAGCCAACAACCTTCCATGTCTCATAGCCCATTCGAGATGCTTTTGACGGCGGCTCCGCCATGATGATAAAATATAGTGTTTGGCATACGGCCGTTTTGCTCTCAAGAGGTGCTTCACTCAGATGTCTATCAAGGAACGCGCTATACGCTTTCGCGGGATACGCGTCCATAACCTCAAGAATATCAACCTCGACGTCGCGCACGGCAAGATGACGGTCATCACCGGCGTGAGCGGTTCCGGCAAGTCGAGCCTTGCCTTCGACACTATCTACGCGGAAGGCCAGCGGCGATATGTAGAATCGCTCTCCGCTTATGCGCGGCAGTTCCTCGAGAAGATGGACAAGCCCGAACTTGACAGCGTCGAGGGTATCCCGCCCGCAATAGCCATTCAGCAGAGTCCTCCCACGAGGAGCTCTCGCTCGACGGTAGGCACCGCCACCGAGATACACGATTATCTCCGCCTTCTGTTCGCGCGGATAGGGCAGGTGCATTGCCAGAATTGCAGGAAACCGGTGCTCAGGCACTCAGTGGAAGACATATGCGAGTACCTGAACGCATTTTCGGGAAAACGCGCATTCATCGTAGCTCCCATGGGAAACTCCGATGAGTTCTTCGCTGAAAAAGCGGCGGAGCTGAGGAAAAGGGGTTTCGCGCGAGTCATACTCGACGGCCGACCGCTCGCGATCGAGGAAGCGGTGGCAGCGCCACCGCCTCAAGGAACAGAGTGGGGATTAGTTATAGACCGCCTCTCACTCAACTCCGGAACGCGCTCGCGGCTCGCCGACTCACTCGAGCTCGCCTACACCGAAGGCCAGCGGCGGCTCGAAATCCGCATCGTTGACGGCCCGGTGTTGCGATTCACCAACCGTCACATCTGTTCCGAATGCGGCGCGGAGTATGACGACCCCTTCCCGCAATTGTTCTCGTTCAACAGCCCGCTGGGCGCCTGCGCCGAATGCAAAGGATTCGGCAACATTGTGGAAATCGATATGGACCTTGTGGTTCCTGACAAGAGGAAGTCCCTCGATGGGGGCGCCATCAAACCATGGACCTTTCCCACCTATGACTGGCCGATGGAGCGTCTGAGGCAGATAGCCCCAAAGGAGAAGCTGCCCCTCGATGTCCCGTTCAAAGACCTGTCGGAGAGACATGTGCGCCTGCTCATGGAAGGAAAAGGCCGATTCCCCGGGATCCGCCGTTTTTTCGAGCTGCTCGAGACAAAGAAGTACAAGGTACACGTGAGAGTTCTCCTGAGCAGGTTCCGGGGCTATGTCACATGCCACAAATGCAACGGCACCCGTCTCACGCCGCAGGCGCTCGCCGTCAAGGTCCAGGACCTGACAATCGCCGACGTCTGTCAACGGCGAATAAGCAGCGCCTTGGAGTTTTTCGAAAACGTGAAACTAACGAGACAACAGTCTGATATCGCCGCCATGCTCCTGAAGGAGATACAGAAGCGTCTGCGTTACCTTATCGATGTCGGCCTCGACTATCTCACGCTCGACCGGCTCACGCGCACGCTTTCCGGAGGGGAAGCCCAGAGAATCAGCTTGGCCTCGTGCTTGGGGTCGGGACTCACCGAAACGCTCTACATCCTTGATGAGCCGAGCATCGGCATGCACCCGCGCGACAACGCGAAACTGATCGATATCCTCAAAAGGCTGCGGGACGCTGGCAATACGGTACTCGTCGTCGAACACGATGCCGATATGATTTCGGCGGCCGATGAGGTCGTGGACCTGGGGCCCGGAGCGGGCGAGCATGGCGGGACGGTGGTGTTTCAAGGGCCGGTTGCTCGCCTGAAGCGGTCACGCCGCTCGCTGACGGGAAAGTATCTGAGTGGACGCAAGAAGGTCGGCGTTCCGCAATCCAGACACCGTTCGACGCACCGTCTTCTCCGCATCGTTGGGGCGCGGGAATACAATCTCAAGAATATTAATGTTGATATCCCTGTCACGGCATTTACCTGCATAACGGGAGTTTCCGGCTCCGGGAAGAGCACGTTGCTCGAGAATGTCCTCTACCGGTTCATTTGTCGGCAGTGGGGCGTTGCAACAGAGAAACCCGGTCTATGCGACACGATACTCGGCCTTGAGTACATTGACAGGGCAGTCCTGGTGGACCAATCTCCCATCGGACGCACGCCCCGTTCTAATCCCGTAACCTATATGCACGCCTTCACGGAGATACGGAACCTGTTTGCGTCAACAGTATCAGCCCAGCTTCGTCAGCTCACGCCGAGCGATTTCTCGTTCAACGTGCCGCAAGGCCGATGTCAGAAATGCAAGGGTGAGGGCGTCATCAAGGTGGAAATGCAGTTCTTCGCAGATGTTTATGTCACCTGTGACGCCTGCGATGGCAAACGATTCAAGCCCTCCATCCTGGAGGTTCGTTATAAAGGGAAGAACATTCATGACGTGCTCAACATGACCGTTCATGAGGCGCTGTCATTCTTCGACTCGCTTGCCGCATTGAAGAAACGACTGAGGGTATTGGCGGATACCGGCCTGGGATACCTGAGGTTGGGGCAGCCTGCGACCACGCTCTCCGGGGGCGAGGCACAGCGACTGAAACTTGCATCCTACATTGCCGAGGGAGGCAGTTCCCGCACGCTTTTCATCTTCGATGAGCCCACCACCGGACTCCATTTCAATGACGTCGCCAAACTGGTGGATTGTTTCAACGCCTTGGTTGACATGGGGAATACGGTCGTTGTCATAGAGCACAACATGGAAGTCATCAAGTGTGCGGATTACATAATCGATTTGGGGCCCGAAGGCGGCGATGAGGGCGGTGAGGTTGTTGCTTGCGGGTCACCCGAGGCGGTCATGAATGTGAAGCGCTCGCATACGGGACAGTTCCTCAAGAAATACCTAAGCAACGGTCAGCCTTCGCGCGCGCGCAAGCGAGGGTAATCTGGACATGGCTCCGAAGATACTCCTCACCGGTGTTCCCGGCATTGGCAAGACAACCGTAGCGACAAAAGTTGCGGAGTCGCTCGGGCAGGCCGCAGGAGGTTTCTACACGGAGGAAACGAGAGAGGGCGGCAAGCGAACAGGCTTCGACATCATCACTCTCGACGGCCAACGCGCCACGCTCTCACGCGTTAACAAGAAGAGCAAATATCGCGTGGGCAAATATGGCGTGGATGTCGAGTCAATCGAGCGCGTTGCCGTTCCCGCGATACAGCAAGCAATTACCGAAAGGAAGGCCGTGATAATCGATGAAATCGGAAAAATGGAATTGTTCTCGGAGAAATTCCGGGAGTTGGTAACGAACGCCTTCAATGCGCCGAATCCGGTGCTCGCCGTAATCATGCTCAAATCACACCCATTCGCGGATTTTATCAAACAAAGACCGGATACCAAGACTCTCGAGGTCACTCCATCCAACCGGGATTCCCTCGCTCATCAAATCCTGAATGAACTCAACCCTGCTTCTCAAGGAGGAGATTAGGGTCACTTTTCAAAAAGAGCGTCCTGCAATCCTGTAGGTGCGAATTTATTCGCATACATATGGCGAAAATAGTTTGGAAGCACCATGCGAATGAGTTCGCACTTACAGGGCTCTGTCCCCGTCAAATCCACACGCTGGAATTTCGCCTGCGGAGCGTTTATAATTGTAGTAGGTGATATGAATGCAGCGCATCATTCCAAAAATCAAGCGTTACTATCAGTTCAGCGAGTATCTCAAGGAGCGTTTCGGCTGTAAGGTATACAAGGTCACGATTGATGCCGGGTTTACGTGCCCGAACCGCGACGGCAGCCTCGGATGGGGCGGTTGCAGTTACTGTAATAATCTGGGTTTCAGCGCTAATACGCGGCTTTCGCCGCGCCCGATTCGCGAACAGGTCGAGCAGGGAATGGCCTTCATGCGCGAGCGCTATAAGGCCGACAAGTTCATCGCATACTTCCAGGCGTATACAAACACGTATGCACCCATAGAGACCCTACGGGCATATTATGATGAAGCCCTTGCCTTCGAGGACATCGTCGGGCTCTCCATCGGAACCCGTCCCGATTGCGTTCCCGAACCAGTGCTCGACTTGATCGAAAACTATCAGGCGGCGACACGCGAGGTGTGGGTGGAATACGGCCTTCAATCCATCCATGACAGCACCCTTAAACGCGTGAATCGCGGACATGATTACGCAGCGTTCCTCGATGCGCTCGAAAGGACCGGAAGGCGGAGTCTGAAGGTGTGCGTTCACGTGATTCTCGGGCTTCCCGGCGAGTCGCACGATGACATGATGGCTACCGCGCGGGCTCTCGCGCAGATGGACATTGACAGCGTGAAGATTCACCTCATGCATGTGCTGCGCGATACTCCCATGGAGAAAGAGCTCCTGGAAGGCCGCTTCAAGACATTGGAGTTTGAAGAATACGTCAGCCTTGTCTGCGATTTCCTGGAATATATTCCTTCCCACATCTCCATTCAGCGGCTTACCGCCGACGGCCCGCGCGCGGTTCTGCTTGCGCCCACATGGGCCACGCAGAAACGCAAGATAATCGCTGCCATCGACGCTGAACTCGAGCGTCGCAACTCGCATCAGGGCATCAAAGCGGAATAGACATCAGTGCTTGGGGAGCATCCCAAGAAGAGAGGGGAGATGCTATCATGAAAGAGTCCTTCAATGAACAGACCACGGTGGGTGAACTCGTGGCCCAATATCCGCAAACGCGCGCCGCACTGGAGAAAATCGGGATCGATTACTGCTGTGGCGGAAAGCACGACTTGAAGACTGCCGCCGCCGAAAAAGGAGTGCCGCTGGACAAGGTCCTTGCCGCTCTCAAAGATTCGCTGCAAACACAGCCTGTGGGCGACACGAGAGATTGGACAGTGGCAACCCTTACCGAACTAGCCGACCATATTGAAGAGCGACACCACACGTTCATGAGGGAACAGCTCCCTCGTCTTCAAGACCTGCTGGCGAAAGTGCTCAAAGCGCACGGCCCAAAGCATGGCACGATGTTGAACCCGTTACAAGGCACGTATAACTCGCTCCGTCAAGAGATCGAACAGCATCTCATGAAGGAAGAGCAGGTTCTCTTCCCGTACATACGCCAGATAGATGAAGCCGCGAGTCGCGGCAAGCCCGCGCCAGAGATGCACTGCGGCTCAGTGCAAAATCCGATTCGCCAGATGGAACACGAACATGATAACGCAGGCAACGCGCTTTCGCGGATGCGCCAGCTCACCGACAACTACACCTTGCCCGGCGATGCGTGCAACACGTTTCGCGCCCTCTATGACGGCCTTCAAGCGCTCGAGGACGACCTCCACCAGCACATCCATCTGGAAAACAATATCCTATTCCCAAAAGCCATCAAACTCGAATGCGCAAGTAAATAGCCGGACACGCACTCTGTGAGAGTTCAAGCACTCTCTGAGTCGGACATGCAAACATGTTCCCGACCGTCGTTATCCGGAGGAAATCCGTGAAATATCAAAGGAAATCCCTCCGGAACTGGCACACGAGGTCTTTGGCAAGACCGAGGAGATGTATAAATGGCTGTCCTCGACGTTGTGATTGAAGAGCGAGTGAAGCAGGCCATACGAGCCTTGTCGCAATATGCCCGAGTCAAGGCCGTCTATGTGTTTGGTTCGCAAATTGAAGGAAAGACTGACGAATTCAGTGACATTGACATAGGTGTTTTCATCGAACACTTCGATGACTGGGACCTCCGAAGGCGCGTCCGTACAATTGCGCTGGTGCAGGAGAAAGCCGGAGACGATTTGGAAATCCATTTGTTTCCCGCCGAGGCGCTGACTCACGCCGAACCCGCTAGTTTCGCAGCTTACATCCTCAAACACGGCATCCCAGTCGCCATTGATGGGAAAAACTCGTAAATTGCGCGTATTGTCCTGTCGAAGAGCGGGGTTTTGGGTATTGATGCGTTGCGGCGCGACATACTGCAATTCCACGGCATGAAGGTGTTGTGAAAAAACCATATAGAACGTAGTTAGGCCTATGAACTGGCATCACCTCGATGCACAAATGCAGTCTTTTGCCGCTCACCTGACGAGCGAGGTAGGACTAGCACCTGAAATAGCGGTAAAGCTTGCCACAACTATTGCCGCTGATGTACGTTTCTTGTCGCCAGAGCAGAAAACAGAGATAAGACGCGCTTCGCCTGTTCCACTTGAAGATCGGCTAGTCGAGCCTCAAGCTTTTCAGGGATGGATGGAGCAGGCGAATACCGTTCGGAACAATCCGTTTGTGACCCGAGCTCAGGTTTTGTCGCAAATCTATATCTGCTTCGTTTATTTGCCAGAGGCGTGTTTCCGTATCTTGGCTGGGGCATGTCCGAGTGGCTCAGCGGCAAAGAAGTGTGCTCAGTTCCTGAGCAACAATCCAGTGCGCGCTTTTCGAAACGCAATCGCCCATGCAAACTGGATATATCGCGCAGACTTCGGAGCTATTATCTATTGGGCTCGAAAAGGAAGTGATCCAAACGAACCGCTTGATAGGTTCGAGGTCGAGCAAGACAGCCTTTCTTTTTGGCAGGCTCTCAGCAGATGCGTTGCCTATGTGGCCTATTCCAATCTGTAGTGCAGCCAACCCACCCCTTGCCGAAAGTTCAAAACGCTGATAGCTACTCCTGACGCAACCCATGAAAGTGATCTACAAAATCATGTGCCCAAGCAGCAAGATTTGCATCGGCAAATACCAATAGCATTAACTTCTCCACTATTTCGCACTATTTTCGCACTGTCCTCTTGACAGAAGGGGATTCGGATGGTATAATGACAATGTGACGATATTGTGACATAGTGTCAGATTAACGAGATTTTATGGCACGAAGACTGAGAATCGAGCAGGAACGACAGGCGAGGATGACTCGTATCCTCGAAGCCACCGAACAGCTCTTCATCGAAAAGGGCTATCACGACACTTCCATCAACGACATCGCCGAAGCCGCCGATTTCAGCCGAACCTCCATCTACCAATACTTCAGCAGCAAGGAAGAAATCTACATCCATATCCTCGAGCAATACACCGACCTTCTGGCGGAGCGGGTCGCGAAGGCTTCCGCCGCCGCGGTCACCGTGCCGGAAAAAATACGGATTTTTCTCGGCGAGATGCGGCAGGTGATGAAAGAGAAGCCGAATTTCTTCAAGCTCTATTTCATCCAGCGGCATCAGGTGGAGCCACGCCTTTCGCCTGAACTCAGGACTCAGCTCAACGCGAAGCGGCGGATGCTTGAGAATGTGTTCCGCGATTTCTACCGCCGGGGCGTCGAGGCGGGTGAGGTGCGCGCCATCCGACCCAAGGACGCTTCGAACCTTTTCTTCGCTCAGATCACGGGCATGATGCTGCTGCATGAGTATTACGGCGAAGAGTTCGATGTGACGCTCGACGAACACCTGAATCAATCGCTCCAGATGTACCTTGAATTCGTAGAGGACGGGAAACGCCAGGCGCCTTGGTCATGAATGCAACGAACACATACATTATCTATGTGAATGAATTCGCACCTGCAAATCGCCCTTCATCCCCCTTTGTTAAAGGGGGGGAAGAGAGAATGTCCCGTAATTCGAAATATTCTTGTAGGGGCGGCCCTGCGTGGCCGCCCGCGGCGAGCCGCCCGGGCGCCCACATAGGGGCGCCCCTACAATTGCGCGACAGTTTCACGAGGAGGATTTTCATCCGCGGATTGTGCAGATTTTCGCAGATTAGTTTTATCCGCGTGGATCCGCGTTCATCTGCGGTTCGAGTCTCCAATCCAAAATCCAAAATCTAAAATCCAAAATTGATTGGGGGAGGTAACCATCATGGCACAGGTTGCAGAATTAGCACGACCGCTCTTATCACCGCAGGAGGAGAGGATCGAACGTGGCGAGCCAATCGGGCTTGTCAGCGAGGAGGCGCAGCGCAAGCGAGCCAGAATTCACAGAATGCTCGCCGGATTCAGAGACAAGCCAATACGGATGAATCTCGAACGGGCGCACCTGCTCACGGAGTCGTTCAAACAAACCGAGGGCCAACCCGTCATAGTGAGATGGGGAAAAGCACTGGCCCACATTCTGCGAAACATCTCAATCCACATTGGCGAGGACGAGTTGATCGTCGGCAGTGCAGGTCCTCCCGGACGCTACGCCATCTTCTTCCCGGAGTTGGAAGAAAAATTCTTCACGCAGGAAGCGCGCCCAAGCGAGCCGGACGATTCGTTGGTTCTCACGGAAGAAGACGTACAGGTAATAAATGAGGAACTGAAACCCTACTGGGAGGGCAAGCAATATCATGGTGCTTTCATTAACGCATTGCCCGACGATACGCGCCGTATATTGGAGTTGTATTGCATAATCGCACCCACTGCGACCGCTCGCTCGAGCCTGGCATGGAATCACGATTATGAGAAAGTCTTGAAGCGCGGAATCAAGGGGATTAAGGCGGAAGCCGAGGAGAAGCTTGCGTCTCTTGACCCGGTAAACCCCAAGGACCGAGTCGAGAAGGAACCGTTCCTGCAGGCAGTCATCCTTACCTGTGATGCGATTGTCGAGTTCGCCCACAGATATGCAAAGCTCGCTCGAAGCATGGCGAAAAAAGAGAAAGACGCGAAGAGGAAAAAAGAACTCCTTGAAATCGCCGAGGTGTGCGAGTGGGTTCCCGAAAATCCGGCGCGCACATTCCGCGAAGCCGTTCAGTCTCAGTGGCTCATTCAGACCGTCTCACGGCTCGAGCAACGCATCGGCGGAACCGTCGGTAATGGCAGAATCGACCAGTTCTTCTATCCGTATTACAAGAAAGACATCGAGGAAGGCCGGCTCACGAAGGATGAGGCGCTCGAGCTCGTCGAGTGTATGTGGATAGGCATGGCGCAGAATGTCGAAATATACACGGCGCCCGGAAGCCTGTCATTCACCGATGGATATGCCCATTGGGAAGCTACGACCGTCGGGGGCGTGGACAAAGACGGCAAAGACGCCACAAATGAGCTTTCCTATCTGCTACTGCAGTCGAAGAAGGAATTCCCGCTCAACTATCCCGACCTCGCAGCGCGAATCCATTCTCAGACGCCGGAGCCGTTCCTCCACGCGATTGCGGAGACAATAAAGGAAGGCACCGGATTCCCCAAGCTCTTCTTTGATGAGGAGATTATTCCCTTATTCCTTTCCAAAGGCGGGACGGTGGAGGAGGCGAACGATTACTGCATCTGTGGATGCACTGAAGCGAAGATGATCAATCATGATGCAGTCTCAACCGGATGCGCGTGGACGAATCTCGGAGCGATAGTCGAGATGACCCTCAACGACGGCAAGCTGAAGCTGTTCGGCGACCAGCAGATCGGCGTCAGCACCGGTAACCCGAGACAGTTCAAGTCCTACGACGACCTCTGGCATGCGTTCTGCTGGCAAGCGGAAAACGTGATGAAACACACGTTCACGCAGCAGTATGTCGCCGACACCCTCAAAGCAAAGTTTATCGCGGCTCCCATGTGCTCGATGTTGCATGACCTCTGCATGAAAGAGTGCAAGGATATCCACGATGGTCCGATAGACGGAGCGCTTTATCTCGGCTTCATCGACACGCTCGGCTTTGCAACTGCGATTGACTCGCTTGCGGCCGTCAAGAGACTCGTGTTTGATGACAAGAAGCTGACGATGGCTGAGCTGCTCGACGCGCTCGACGCCAACTTCGAGGGCAAGGAAGCCGTCAGGCAGATGTGTCTGAATGCTCCGAAATACGGGAACAATGACCCGTACGCCGACTCGATAGGTCGCAACATCGAGGCGTTCTTCGTGAAGCTCACGCGCAAATACAAGTCTGCGTTCGGCGGCGAGCTCGACATACGATACGTGACCATCACGGCCCACGTCCCGTTCGGCGCAGTGCTCGGCGCGACGCCGGATGGAAGAAAAGCCGGCGAGCCCATCGCAGAGGGTGTTAGCCCGTCTCAGGGAGCTGACAAGAAGGGACCGACTGCGTCGCTCGTATCCATCGCGAACACTAAGGCATCAGGATACAAAGAGCGGGCGGCCCGACTTCTCAACATGAAGCTGTCCCCTTCAGCGGTTGCAGGGCCGGAAGGCACGAGGAAATTGATGTCACTCATCAGAACCGCGTGCGACCTGAAGATGTGGCATCTCCAATTCAACATCATCAACAAGGAAACTTTGATTGCGGCTCAGAAGGACCCGGAGAAATACCGGAATCTGCTCGTGCGCGTTGCAGGCTACAGCGCGTACTTTGTTGACCTTACGCCGCAACTTCAGGATGAGATCATAAAGCGGACCGAACACGCTTTCTGAAAATGTGGGACAGTTCTTTGCAGCGGGTTATGGAAAGATCTTCATAATGTCGCTGTGGAGCGGTTCGCGAACCGCCTCTCCGAAGACTCGAGGCGGAACATGAGCGTAGGTAGGGGCGAACCTCGTGTTCGCCCGATTGGCCAAGAATGGACGTGTGGGGGCGCGATTCATCGCGCCCCTTGCGGGGATGCATGAATTCACAAACACGAAAAGATAAACGCAGCGCTGATGTCGGGCTGATTTTCAATATCCAGAAATTCTCCCTTCACGACGGAACGGGCATCAGGACCCTCGTTTTCCTCAAAGGCTGTCCGCTCCTGTGCACGTGGTGTTCCAATCCCGAAGGGCAGTGCTTTGTTCCGGAGCTTGCGTACAACAGAAACAAGTGCATCGGAATCCATGAATGCGACCACTGCAGGCCGCTTTGCGAGATGGACGCAATCACACATGCCGCCGACGGCAAAGTCGAGATCAATCGAACCCTGTGTAATGACTGCGGCAAATGCGTTGACGCTTGTCCGTCGAAAGCCTTAACTCTCTTCGGCGAGTACATCACTGTGCCCGATGTGATACGGATTGTGGAGGAAGACGGCAGTTTCTATGCGCGCTCCGGAGGCGGTCTCACGCTCAGCGGCGGAGAGCCGATATCGCAACCGGAATTCTCTACTAATGTGCTCAGCACTGCCCGAAGTCGTGGGATTGATACTGCGGTGGAAACGACAGGATTCTGTGAGTGGGACGCCGTGAGAAGCGTGTGCGAGCATGCAAATCAAGTATTCTTTGACGTCAAATCAATGGATTCCGAGAAGCACAGGGCTGGCACGGGAGTCAGCAACGAATTGATACTCGAGAATTTGGTGAGGCTCCGCAAGGAGTTCCGAAAGCTTCGCATCACCGTTCGCACCCCTGTGGTTCCCGGCTTCAATGACTCCAGAGAAGACATCGCAGCCATAGCGGACTTTCTCAGTCGGCTGCCGATTCCCGTTCAGTACGAGCTTCTCCCGTATCACGGATTTGGAGAACCCAAGTATCAGCAATTAGGAAGGAAGTATTTGCTCGGCGATGTGAAGCCGCCGTCTCAGGAGTGCATGGCCACGCTGAGGAGAGTGGTCATCTCAGAGATGAATCTTACAAGAACAGAAGCCTGAGAATGGGGGGTATTCAGATTATAATCTGGTAAGTTCGACGTTGGGGCGCAGCGCCGCAGCATATCGTGCTTTGCAACTGCACGACCATTGAGCATGCATTCCGTAGGGGCGACTCGGTGAGTCGCCCTGAGGAGCTTGCAGCCCGTGCCGCGTACTGCGCGGGGTCTGATAGCCGAGCGCAGTATGCGGGCAGAATCCATTGTATTTCTTACATGCCCTCTGAGAACTTCCTGATCTGCCATGTGCCGCTGACCTCGGCCACCGTCTCCCCGTTTGAGCCCTTCAATTGCAGGTTAAGCTCGTAATCAGCCTTGCCTTTCTGCTCGGCCTCGGCCTCCAACCGTTTCGCCTCCTGCTCCGACAGGGAGACCTCCATCGTGACATCGCTCGTTGCCGGACGCCGAAATCGGATGCGCACTTCTTTGACAATCGGGTAATATTTGGTGAAATCGATGCTGGCCACATGAATGGCTCCCCCGGCAAACTCGCCCAGCGTGAAGAGCGAGCCGGCATACATGATGCCCACATGGTTCGTATTGCCTTCATTGAGGGGCATGAGCGCCTTCGCATATCGGTCGCGGAACTCGAGAACTCTCAGGCCTGTCCTCTCGATGCCCGGCACCGACGCGATGGCCATCGTTAAGATTTCTGCGTACTTTTCCTCTATCATGAAATAGTATTCCCCTTTCTGAAGCCGTCCCGCAATTCGCGATTGGGGATATCTGTCGGTGCGAATTCATTCGCATGGTTTTTCGGGCATGGTTTCGGCATGCCTATGCGAATAAATTCGCACCTACAGAATTGCAGGTCGGTAACGTGTTTCCGCGCATCTGTAGGGCCGTTCGCGAACG
>QZKI01000117.1 GCA_003598055.1 Candidatus Abyssobacteria bacterium SURF_17
TGACGGGCAAGTTTTTCCATGCGTTTTCACAAACCTGCCAATAACAGATGCATCACATCTGGTTAACGGAATCGAGCAGCCTTTGCAGCACGTCACGTTTGGCAACGTCAACGAATGCTCGCTGTCCCGTATTTGGCGAAAGGGGACTTATGCCGCCTTCAGGCATTCGCATATAAGCGACGAGACTGCCGCCCCTTGCCGGGATTGTCCGAAGCTTTATATAGGTTGACACTTTCTGGGCCTTGTCTTCTTGCAAGCGGTAATCTTTGATATGTCGTTTTCGTCGGCGATTTTCAGACCGGAGGGAAGATGGCGCTAGAACAAAAGGCGAGAGTGCCGCTCACCGCGTTGATACTTATCACATTGTTTTCGGTTCTATCCTGCCAGCGCGTGATGGTCGGGAAGCAAGTGCACGTATCGCCCGACGAAGGGATGGTCTACATTCCAGCCGGGACATTCCTTATGGGAAGTCCGGACGGACAAGGCGAAGACAATGAGCGCCCTCAGCACAAGGTATCGGTATCCGGCTTCTGGATGGATACCTGCGAGGTGATCAATCGCGGATTCAAGGAGTTCGTTGATGCGACAGGCTATGTCACCGACGCAGAGAAGCGTGGGAAGGGATGGATTTGGGATGACGAGTGGAAGGAGATGCCGGGGGCCGATTGGCGGCATCCCAAGGGTCCCTCAACCAGCATCGAGGCGCTCATGGACCATCCAGTGGTGCAGGTGAGTTGGAACGATGCCAATGCTTATTGCAATTGGGCCGGCAAACGCCTGCCGACCGAAGCCGAATGGGAATATGCCTGCCGTTGCGGCACAGAAACGCACTATTCCACAGGCGACACAATAACTCATGATGACGCGAATTATTTCGGCACCGGTGGAATAGACCCGTGGGAAGGCACCTCTCCGGTCGGAAGCTTCCCGGCCAATCCATGCGGCCTCCATGACATACACGGCAACGTGTGGGAATGGTGTCAAGATTATTATGACGACACATTCTACGCAAAGAGCGTCGAACTCAACCCCGTCAACGAGGTCTCGGCCCTCTATCGGATCATGCGGGGTGGCGCGTGGGATTATTGCCCGCTTGGCATGCGCTCGGCCTATCGCGGCGCCGATTTTCCATTCAGTGCAAGCGACGCGCGAGGATTTCGCTGCGTGAGACCAGCCGACTTCCAATAGTAAAAAAGTCCTCCTTTGCGTTTCTACTTTGACCGAAAACCGCTTCTACCAGATACTGACGCGCAACAACCCTCTGCCACGGCCACGGCACAAAGTCACGGTGCGCCGACTGCTCGACGGCGTCATACAAATCCTGTACCGTGACAGAAAGCTCAAGTTCAAGGAGATTGCGCCTCCTGCCATGCCGCCCTGCTACCGGGAACCTGCGACGCCTCCGCCTGCCCAGAAGCAGGAGAAGAAACCGAAGTACAAGCCCGCTCCCGATTATCCCTGGCGGCGCTGGTCACCCGTAGCCGCGAAAAGGACAAAACCAACGTGAAGGCCGAAGGCTGTGGGTATGTGGAAAACTCTTCGAGTTTCCCACATACCCACAGCTCCTACTGCTACTATCAATCACGCTTACGCTCATGAAGCTAAAGAAGAAGAAAAAGAGGACATTTCTATCGGGCCTTGACAGGGCAGTATGGAGGAACATTTAGTTGAGCGGATCTGAAGGATTTTCCTTCGAAGATTTGAGAAGAAAAATGCGGAGTTGAAAACAAAACTCTTCACTCTCTCAGGGCGATATTTGAACGATCGGATGGGCGAAAGTTACACTTTTCTGGCAGGCTGAGAGGATAACTTTCAACAATTATTTTCTGTAGTTTATCCCTCCGCCTGAGTTGGTGAGTGGGTATTGGCCTGCGAGAGATAGTCTTGGCCGACGACTAAACCTCATATAACGCTCTGGCTTTCGCGCTCATCGCGGCCAGTCGCTCACTGGCCTCTTGGGGCGCGAGAACCTCAAGCGAACCGTCCGGATTCTGAACGACGCAGCCGTTGCTGGTAAGCATTTTATAGCGCCGTTTCCTCTCTTCCTTATCGGCGACGCAGACGATCTGGCAGTTGCCGCAGGTGAGGCCGAGGCGTTTGTCGAGCAGAGGGCTGTAGAAACCGCCGTCGAGGAGAGGCCGCTGGTAATAGACCTCGATGCCGTGCGCCAGGGCCCCCATGAATTCTTCGTCGGTCTCGGGAATCGGGAGCCGGCCGGGCGACCAGGTGGACCATTTGCCTGATTGATGGAGGCCGGTGAATCCGCCGCAGACGTATTCGCATCGGAGATTGCTGCGCCGTTTCGAGTAGGTATGCTCTCTGCCTCCGAGCGTCACGCGCGCTTCTTCCTCAGGGTCCATCAGGCCCGAGGCGCACGACGCGATGCACAGGCGGCAGGCGTCGCAATAGTTTTCTTCCGCGGGCAAGGGTGGGGTTGGTTCCAGTTCAGCGCTGGTGACGACGCCGCCGAGAACGATGGCCGCGCCCTCTTTCTTCCTGAGCACGTTGCCGGAAAGGCCGAACGAAGCCACGCCGGAGGCGACGGCAAGATATCGGAGCGAGATGTCGGGAATCACATCGAAAGGGCCGCCCGGTGAGGCGTCGGTCCTGTAGGAATTGTTCGAGTTCAGAGGACGGGAGGGATAGCCTCGCTGTTCCAGGTGACTCGCAAGCTCGAACGAGAGTCCGCTCGACAGATAGTGCGCATGGATGTGGTCATGCTGATACGAGCGGCGGTCTTTCTTCGAGAGGAACGGCTCTATCAGGCTCTGGTCAAGCGCGATTGCAAAGCTTATAGCCGATTTCGCCCCCGGTAGAACGTAGGTGATATCGGAGGTGGGCGGCCCGCCGGCAAGCGTTTCCATTGTCGCTATCCCCGCCGCGCACGTGAATCCCTCACACATGACAAAGTCGATGATGGTCTGGCTTAAATTGTCCACAGCTTTTCTCCCTTCTGCCTTTCGAACGTATACTCAGGGAATCACTCGACGCCCTCCTGGTTCAGTTCCTTCGCGGTTGTCTCCTGCACTTCCGACACGGGAATTTCTCCGCCAAGGTCATCGACCAGCTTCTGGAATTCCTCCGAGCTGTAAAGGATGCGGCCCGCAACCTCGATCAGAGCATCCACGCTCTCGTCAGGCAGGTTGAAGGAGGTGGGAATGCTCGAGAAGTACTTGCGTTCCGTTTCGTCATGCAGAGTGGCGAAGGCAATCTCGATGGCATAACACTCGATTGGTTGACCGCCTTCGCGGGCGCTTTCAACCGACCAATCCTTCATGGATCTTCGCAGGAGGTCAATCGTCTCATAGTTGTAACTGCTTATCATCACCGATGAGGTCATGCCGAGTATTCCGAAAATTCCCGGCCCGGTGGCTGATAATCCCCATGCAGTCTGCGTTTCCTTTTCGGCGTTCACAATAATGAAGGCAATTCGGCGGGTCTTTTCGCGGCCGAGGGCCTTCAATGTTTCTCTGATGCCGCCCCGGCCGAGGATGATTTCGAGCGGGCCCCTTAACGCGAGATTATCGGCGACACCGCCATCCACCAGATGAACATACGGTTTCTCTTCCGGGTGGAGATATGTGCTCGCATGGCTGGCTACATGAAAAACGCGACTCGTGGTATCTCGTTTTTCGAGCGCTTCGGCCATCCACGGTTTCGGCTCGAAGCCGCATGTGCCGGCGTAGTTGCGCAGCGTGATTGCAGTGAAGGGACCGGGAAACGCCGCCGAGGCAGCCACCGCACGAGAAACGGGAAAGCTGTCGAGGTCCGAGCATATCAGCGAGAAATATGCGGGGGTGAACCCGAAGTAGATGCCGTCAACGATGTCGGTCGCCTGGATGAAGATGTTCGGGGTGTCTTTGCCCTTAAGGTCTCCGAATGTGGCGCCGTGGAATAGGAGTTTGTCAAAATATTCCGATGCAAGGTCGCTCCTTCCATAGTACATCGAGCCGAGACGGAACGTATTAAACGGAGATAGCGCCCGCAAGAGGAGGTCTCTGTTGACATTGCGATGAAGGAATCGGTCTTTGAAATCCACAAACGTCTGGTCGCCGTATAATGCGTAATATGCAGACGTGACACTGCCGCCCGAGACCGAGGAGATTATATCTACCTGGTCGAGCAGGGTGGCACTGCCCTCACGGACGCGAGTATTCCCCTCAACTGCAGTTGCAGGAATTGAAACCTTGTCGAGCGCTTCAAGAACTCCGTACGAAAGCGCCGCTGCTCGCGTGCCTCCGCCCGAGAACGCCAGCACCAATAGCAATTCATCGGACCGCTCCTGCGCTGTTGGCGTGAGATAGTCCCTCGCCATGGTGTCGTACCTTTCAACTCTCTGGTTGACCGCATAATGGGCGCAGCCGGCGGACATAAACAGGCACACCACCACGAGTCCCGCTCGAACAAACGCCCTGAACCCGCTGCCACGCGACTGTTCGCGCCGCCGTACGACCTCATCGTGACAACGGTGCCGCGATTTCATAACAGGCTCCTTTTCCCTCCCTGTACTACTGCAATTCCGCCGACTCTGCTTGTTTCCATGTCTTGTCGGGGTTATACTTCACCATGTCCTGAGCGATCATCGTGGTGTTCTCACCAAGATCCTTTTCGTAAACTATTCCTTGCTGATTCACGATGAATGTCATTATTCCTGAAACGCCGTATTCGGCTGGATACGCCACAAGTCCAAAACCGAAGAGCATGTTGCCGTTCACAATGTAGCTAAACTCACCGCCCGGCGCATTCATACCCTGTCCGGTCAGGATTTTGTAGAAATAGCCGTGGTACGGCTGTGACTGTTCTCTCGACTTCTCGGATTCTCTCGGCGCATAGCCTTCTTTCGCGGCTTCTGCCGCAAATGGCCCCAGGGGACTGGGTTCTTCACCCTCGCCAGCCTCCCAATAAAGGCCGTCACGCTTACCCTGCTCGCTTCGGATGTTCTGGGCAAACTCAATAACGCCATCGCCATCTCGATCTTTTTCCGCGTATTCGCGCTGGGCATCAACGTACGCATGGGCAACCTCGATGACACTTAATTCATCCCTGCCGATTCTCCGGTTTAAGAGCTCATCTTTTCCAGCCACAGTATCAAATCTCCATTGGTCGCCCTCTTTGACAACCGGTATCGGGAATGGCCAATCGTCTTTCCCCACGGAAAGAATTGCCTTGTCTCCTGCCTCTTCTATCCCGTGTTTATCATCAAACTCCTGGACGAAAAGCGCTCGGCCGGCCTTGTCGGCGACCTCATCTCCGCTAGAGAGGACTTCATCGGAATCCGGACCCAACATTGCACGTAAAGCATCAATATTCTCGGCCCTTACTGCGCCTACCAGCGCATTCACCGCTTCTTCCGGGCTCGCGAACGACATCTGCGAAACGCCTTGGGTTGTGGTGCACGCAGAGAGCGACAGAAGGATTGCAACGAGCAAGGACAAAGTTATTGCTACGCCCCATGAATGAATTCTCATAATCATTGGTGTTTTCCACATAATTTCTTCCCCTTTAGAGTAGGACCAACCTCTGTTTCTGCGTATCACGCATCATCACGGAGAATGCCAGCGAATTTCCTTACCTGCGGCCACCACCGCGAGAACCTCCCCCGCCGCGGGAGCCTCCACCACTACCACTGAATCCTGAACTGCTGCGACTGGATTGCCCGCGCTGGCTAGCCATGCGCTCACTGCTTCCACTACCGAGACCGCTGAAGGCGCTTGTCTCCCTCGTTTGGGAAGCACCACTTGAAGGCCGTTCGGGAGCCCGGCCTGACATCTGCGAAGTTCCTGCTCGGGCTTGCTGTGTTCCTGCCTCTCTTGCCTGGGAGCGACCGGTCCCAGCCTGGCCACCCGCTTTGCCGGAGATTTGACTCGTACCCGGTTTCCCTTGCTGCGAATAACCGCGAGCTTCGCTGCTTGTTTGTTTTGCCCGCGGCTGTGACTGGCCGTACCGCTGACTTGTGGCCGGGTCTTTGTACGCAACGCCCTTCCTGTGTTCGGCGTTGTGCTGCCACGTTGTCTTGTTTGCGCTTACATTCGTTGAGCTCGCGCTTCTGTTGATGTTCGCTTCGCGATTAATGTTGGTTTCGCGATTGATGTTAACATCGTCAATGTCGATATCGATATCTCCTCCATGCCAATCACAATGGTAATCATTCCAGTGCCAATCATCGGCAATGGCGGCGCCCACTGCCACTCCCAGCCCAAACGCCACAATTCCCGTGCCCGGCGGCGGTCCCACGACCACAGGAGGATAAGCCGGGTAATACCAAGACCCATAAACCACCGTCGGATTGTACGCCGGAACGTAAACCACTTCGGGTTGAACAGGTTGAATTATGATAGTCTCTTTCTCCACGACCACCGTCTGCTGTGGGGTCGTCTTCAGGTTGCCTTCCGCGTACGCCCTCGCGCGCAGCTCCTGCACGGTATCCATGACGTCTTTCTGCTGAGCGAGGAACGCGTCGCCGATCTGCGTGGTCCACTCTACGTTCTTACCCATCATGTCCAACACGGAAGGAAATTGCGCAAGCGCCTTCACACTTGGGTCCCAACTCTTTGCTTTGAGCGCTGATTCGAGTGAACTGCCCTTAACCGTCGGGTTTGCTTTCACCCATTGGTCGGCCTGCACGATCTCGAGCGGATATGTGGAGGCCATAAAGATTTGCGCGAGCAGTGGGTCCGGATAGAGGGCGATCGGGGCAAGTATTTGACTTAGTTGCTCTTTCGGAAGTAAGGCGGATTCCTGAGCGTTGCTGCCGGTTGGCAAGAAAAGGCCTAACAGCATCAGAAATCCCATTATAGTCAGAAACTTCTTGCAGTGACTGATCATGACTCCTTCTTTCTCATCTCAGCGTTACTGAGAAGTTTAATCTCGCTATTTGCAGGCGCTCCGCGTATCCTCAATGCGAAGCGCCTTTTCAGTGTCAACGCGGTTCTTCTCATTCGACGTGAGCGTCTGCGAAAACTCTTGTGCCCGAGCCAACGGCCTATCTTTAATAATTGGCGCCGTCGTGACTCTCGCGTTCAACATATGTCACCAGATAATGGCCGCCGTAAAGTACAGCTCCGCTTTTTGTGTCCAGAATACGGATGCTGACGCTGCCCCTCGTGGTACGAACTGTGCGAGAATCCCCATAAGCGTTCTCGGAAGTCGCCGTTTCTTCCCTTGGCGCAGCCCCCACAGTTCCCACCAACACAGCATCCGCTTTCAGTTTTTGCATGGTACTGAGCATGCTATCGCCGGAATTTGGAGCTGCTTGTCCCTCCAAGGCACTGGGAGTTTGATCAAGGGCAGCATTTTGTCTCGCCAATTCATCCGCAAGCGTGCCAATCTGATTGGGTTCCAGCACTGTCAAATGCTCACTTTTGCTTAGTTTCCCGATAATCCCTTCCGAAATCGTTTTTCCAAAAGGGCTCTCCGTGCCGTCCACTGTGGTAAGGTTAGCAATCACGAGTGTCGGTTTCTTGCGTAAGAAAACTCCTACGTCACCTTCGCGGAACACGTCTACGGTGGTATCTACGGGCAGAGCTTCTGAATAGGTCTCAGCCTCTCCTACGATTTGTATCGTTCCCACCAACTGCTTCTCGCGACCAAGCGTATCGCCTGTTACCGGGTCGACAATCTCTCCGCCCTCGCGATAGACGTTCGCCTTCCAACCCGTGCGGTCCATTTTCCCCTTGCCGGTGTTGAGATAAACTGTCTTATCGGTGACTTTTGCCACACGGAAACTGCTCCTTTCCTCCACGAGCTTGAGGAGTTGACTGGTAAACCCTTCCACCATTTCATCGGCGGAGATCCATTTCGGTTCTTTCGCATCATGTTGGATATCGCCAATCACCTTTCGGGGAATCTTCAGTCGGCCCCCTCTTTCCGGGATGATTGTTACTGATTCATCATCTTCTTCGACAATATATCCAACGATTTCATATGTACCCGATTTGAATTTGATGACATCCATGGGCCCAACGCGTTTGAAGCTCTCGCCTAAGGCGAAGACCGATGCTGGAACCGTAAGAATCATCAGTAAAATGATCAACTTTCTCATGACAACTGCTCCTTTCTCTGTGTGGATCCTGTCAAGAAACCTGTGTTACTTCTCCATCTCATGCTTCTTGCTGGAAGCGGAACGGCTGTATCTGGCATGCATATCCAGCAGTCGCTCGGACAATAGTCGAACGATGTTGACGAGGAATTGTTTCGGAATCTTGCTTTCCAACATTTTCTTGAATGTCTCCTCGCTCAACGTGAGCACTTGCGAGAACTCGCGCGCGACTGCATCAGCGGAACGTTGGTGTGAACCCCCGAACATCGCGACCTCTCCGAACAGCGCGCCGGGTCCCAATTCTGCAATGACTTCTCTCGTTCCACCGGATTCGGTCTCGATGGCGATTTTCCCCGTTAGCACAGCATACATATCGCGGCCAATGTCGCCCTTGCGAAATAACACCGTTCCTTCCTCGACTCGATTGATTACTCCGACGTCGAAAATGCGACTGAGTTCTTTCTTCGTAAGACCTTCGAATATCTTAGACGCGGCCATTCGTGCTCCTTCCTCATTTCGGGAACAGAAACTGCACTTGAAATCGCAACTGCCAATCAGCGCCGAATTCAGGTTTTTCTACATTGTAGAATGCTTGAAGCTGAAGGTTCACAGGGAGTTTTCCGATCCTTAATATCTTTCCGAAGCCACCGCCGACCGGAGTCGTCCAGCGGTCGTCGCTGTCGTCGGCCTCCCAGTTGGCTGTTATAATCGGCGCCGACGATAGATACCAGCCCTTGGGAAGGTTGTAGTTTACGAACGGTTGCAAGAGAAATGTGTTGACATCTTCTCGGTCGTCATCTCCGGCAAAAGACCATATGTTGTTGACCAGCGCGCCGTACACCCATGGGCCCTGAATGGTCAACGCCACTGCCGCCGGCCCGGCGCCCCATTGTTCGCTTCCGAGCGCATCATCGGTCGCGGTCGGAAGAAGGAACGTCGGTCCGATGCCCCATATCAACTTGCTCGGCTTTGCCGGCGAGAAAAACGCGGAGAAGTTGATGTCACCCAGTCCAGTCGTTCGGTGGTCGTCGGGAACAGAAGACGGCAGGCCGGGAGGCGCCTCATGGAAGAACGCCGGCTGCGATATGACCGGCACGATTGTACGCGTAATGAGGTTCCAGTCATCATTTAACGAAATCGGCCAGACAGGTTGGATGTTAAGCACATATTGGGTCCTCTCGATCGGCCCCACATCAAAGTTCCAGTTGTTCTGGAACGGCACGCTGATGAGGTCGCTGACGGGGTTCTGCGTCTTTTTGGCCAGTTCGGATTCATCCCCCTCGGCCATCGCAGCAGTCGCAACGCATAGAGAAATAGCGACCGGTAGAGCAACGTCTACGCAGAAAAGCCTCATAAGTCTATGCATTTGTCTCCTCCTCCCCCGCTTCGGCAGAACTACATATCATCACTTCTTATCAAGCTTGATCACCAAAGGACCTTTTAGCGCATTCATCACGTGTGATAGCGGCAGCCCGTTTTCCAACAGCGTCACCATGGCTCTCAGATACTTCGGAATATGGAGGAAAAACCTCTTGTATCCTTCGCAGAGATAATGGAGACCCGGTTCATCATGACGACTCTTTGCGAATCGATGCTTCGGGCATCCTCCCCGGCAAGCTGCCAGCACATTACATTCCCTGCACGCTCGCGGCAGCGCGCTCTCTTTAGCAATGCCGAAGCCCGACTGCAAGGACTTTGCGACCATGTCCGACAGTGAATCGGTGACAACATTCCCAAGTCGGTACGACGGATAGACGCAGTGGTCACAGGCGTAGACATCACCGTTGTGCTCGACCACGACCGAGCGACCGCATTGCTTCGCATGGATACACACCGGCGAAGGATTACCGATCCAGGCGTTGAGCGCCCACTCGAAGTTCATAACGAAGACCTTGCCAACGTCATGACGAACCCAATCTTCATAGATGGCAATCAGAAAGTCGCCGTAATCCTTCGGCGTCACCGTCCAGGGAGTAACCTCCGTCTGCTCCTCTGCTCTATCGAGCGCGGCAGGACCCGCCAACCGCAAACCACACGAGTTGCTGGATGCGTCGGGCATGCGCTCGACAATCGGCGTAAACTGGATGAACTCGACACCTTCACTCTTGAAGAAGCGATACACGTCGAGCGGGCGTCTTGCAGTCTCTCGGGCAACACACGCCAACACGTTGTGTTCGATCCCGTGTTTCTGCAATAGCCTCAATCCACGCATTGCCCGGTCAAACGTGCCGTTTCCGGCGCGGTCATGGCGATAGACGTCATGAATTTCCTTCGGGCCATCGAGGCTGATGCCGACCATGAAACCGTTTTCCTTGAGAAAGGAGCACCATTCGTCGGTGAGCAGTGTTCCATTGGTCTGCAGAGAATTCGTGATGGTTTTCCGGCCTGCGAAGGGTTTTTGAAGGCTGACAACCCTCTTGAAGAAATCTACTCCCAAAAGAGTGGGCTCTCCACCCTGCCAGACGAATTCGACAATCGGTGTCGGTTGGGATTCGATGTAGTTGCTGATAAAGGCACGAAGCACTTCATCGGACATCCGGTAGTTCTTTCCGGCCCCGAACAGAGCTTGTTTCTCGAGATAGAAACAGTACTCGCAGTCGAGGTTGCATGCCGGCCCTATGGGCTTCGCCACGACGTGGATGCCCTGCCCGGCCTTGTCGGCGGTCAGGTTTTCCGCTCCAGGAGTGATGTTCGTTGGGTTATCATCCATTCATTTCATTCTTTCGAAGAAGATTTCATACGTTTCTTTAGCCACTGCCTGGTAGTAGGTGCCGTTGAGCTGATCGGTCTTCGGGTCATACGACAGCACGTAATGCGAGCCGGGGTAATTCACGTCACGCAGTTCGATGTACAGTTTGATGGTTGAACCTTCGCGTGACGCCTGAGCCTTCGCCACATGGATCGAGCGCGGATTGTAATACGCCGCGTCCGTAGCGCCGTTATCGGCCACTCCCTTGATTTCGATGACGTAGCCGCCGTCCGGACGAATCCACCGGCCCTTTAGTCTCTGAAACTCGTGGTCGACCGCACTCCCATTCGCCGTCCGGGACTCGACCGCTGCCGGCGAATCAGAGACATTTGACTGGCGCGAGGTCGCCCACCAGATTCCCGCCGCAAGGGCGGCCACCACTGCCAAAGCGACCAGCACCGCGCGGATTGGAGCACGTCTGCTGATCCGCCCTATCGATGAGTTCGAACTCTTGTCTGGTTTCCGTCTCGTGTTCATTTGGATTTGCGGGCCACCCTTTGCAGGGCAGCCCGCGCAATCTGCAAAGAAGCCTCTGCCTACTTCACGTACTTGACTATAGCTCTTTCCCTCGCCGTCGTTCTCCTTAATGCGACACGCCGATCAAAGCCTTGGCGCGTCGGATCTCCTCCTCGTCTTCGGGGGTGAGTTTATGGTCGCTGAGCCCGATGAGGACGCGTTTGAGGTTGCCAGTGAACTTGAAGGGCACACTGTAGTCCTCGCTTACCGGTGTGCCGGTGTCTTCACCGATGTCGAGCGTCTCGTCAACCGATACTCGGATGGGGATAGTGCGCTCAACGCGGCCATTGGCGACCGGCTTGTCGTCGACGCTGATAGTGACCGTGCCGCCCTTGCCAAGGCCGCCGTCGTACGCGAAATCCAGGGTAATAACGTGCTCGCCCGGCTGCAACTTATCCTTGGCGGCGATAGTGTAGCGCTGCACGCCAGCGAGGTTATAGTGGTACACCGGCTTACTGTCGAGCAGGTATAGGCCCCAGCCGTTGAAGCGTCCGCCTTGGGTGGCGATGATGCCCTCTGCTCCGCCTTGAGGAATCACCACATTAGCGCCGATTTTGAACGATTTGTTCTTGAGGTCCGGCGCGCTGCCTTCGGGGATGCGCGTCTGACCGGCGAAGTACGTGAAGACGCTGCGCCCGCGCGTCAAGCTCGGCCGGATGCTCACATCGAAGCGCTCCGCCTTGCTGTTGTCCAGCGGAATGACGTTGTACCTGGCCGCTTCAATCCAGAAAAGATCCTGCAACTCTCGCAGCTTCTCCGGCTCCTTATCGGCAAGATTCAGGGACTGACTGAAGTCCTCGGCCACGTTATAAAGCTCCCACTCGTAGTCTTCGACGTTCTGAAAGTCGCCGGCGACGACCCACGGCGCAACGGGTGGTGTCGTCGCGGCGTACCACCCATCGTGATAGATGCCGCGATTGCCGAGCATCTCGAAGTACTGCGTGTGACGCTTAGACGGGGCCGCAGCGTCGTCGAACGAGTAGACCATGCTCACGCCGTCGAAGGGCCTTTGCGGTACGCCATTAAGTTCGGCCGGCGCCTGCACGCCGCAGGCTTCGAGAATGGTCGGGGCGATGTCGATGACGTGGTGGAACTGCGTGCGGATGCCGCCCTTGTCCTTGATTTGCGCCGGCCAGGAAATCACGAGACCATTGCGTGTGCCGCCGAAGTGGCTGGCAATCTGCTTTGTCCACTGGAAGGGCGTGTCCATCGCGAGTGCCCACCCCACGGGGTAGTGGTTGTAAGTCATCGGGCCGCCCAGTTCATCCATGCGGCGAATGACTTCGTTCAAATCTTCGGGCACCGCATTAAAGAACGTCAATTCATTGAGCAAACCCTGAGGCGAACCTTCCGCGCTGGCGCCGTTGTCGCCTTGGATGTAGATGACCAGCGTGTTGTCCAGCTCGCCCAGCTCCTCAACGGCCTGGATGACCCGACCGATCTGATGGTCGCAGTGCGCCAGCGCTCCGGCGTAAACCTCCATCATTCGTGCGAACACCTTTTTTTGGTCGGCGGTCAGCGAATCCCAGGCGGGAATGCTCTCAGGCCGCGGCGTGAGCTTCGCATTCGCGGGCACGATGCCCATCTGTTTCTGCCGGGCGAGTGTTTCCTCGCGCACTTTGTCCCAGCCCTGGTCAAACTTGCCCTTGAACTTCTCGATCCACTCCTTGGGTGCATGGTGCGGCGCGTGGGACGTGCCGGGTGCGTAGTATTGAACCCACGGCTTGTCCGGCGCGAGCGAATTCAACAGGCGGATGCGCTCGATGCACTTGTCCGCCAGGTCCTTGTCGAGGTGGTAGCCCTCGGCGTCGTGCGGCGGCTCGATGGGCTTGATGTTCTCGACGAGGGCCGGCGCAAACTGGTTGGCGTCGCCTCCAATGAAGCCGTAGAAGTACTCGAATCCCAAACCGGTAGGCCAGAGGTCAAACGGACCGGCCTGGCTGCCGTGCCAGTCGGGGACGTTGTGGTTCTTGCCGTACCACGCGGTGTTCCAGCCGTTCTGCTTGAGCACTTCGGCAAACGTGCCGCAGCTCTTGGGCATCAGCGAGTGGTAGCCGGGATAGCCCGTACCCAGTTCCATGATCACGCCGGTGGCAGCGGTGTGATGATTGCGTCCCGAAAGCAAGGCGGCTCTCGTCGGCGACGATAAGGCTGTGGTATGGAATGCGGTGTAGCGCAAGCCCGCCTTGGCCAGGCGATCCATCGTCGCTGTGGGAATCGGCCCGCCGAACGTGCTCGAGGCGCTAAAGCCCACGTCATCCGTCATGATGAGCAAAATGTTTGGCGCACCCTTGGGCGCCGAAACCTCCTGCGGGAAGTCTGGAATAGATTCCGCGGCCGTGCGCCCCATCTGGCCCTCAAAAGGTTGTTCCGGCCTAGGCAGAACGTCCTGTCCATGCGCCGCCGTACCCACAAGGCAAGCGGCTAGGCCTGTTAGTGTCGCGATTGCGCGGTTCATTTTCGGCGTCCTCTTTCTTTTTTCCTTCATGTGTGCTTTCTCCTTTTCTGTGCTATGCCGATGCACTACGCTCAGGATCAAAACCTATAAGCCATTCCCACATAGGGGCCACTCATGGTTACGTCGTACTCGAAGCGGTCGTCCCCGTTGCCGTCGTCATAGTCAACTCCCAGGGCGCGATAACCGACCATGAGCGTGACATTCTCCCTCAGGTTATACCCGAGAGCGGCGAGGACATTCCACGCAAAATCGGACGATCCCGAGATATCGAAGCCACCGATGTCGCCCCTTAGGTTTACAATTAGCTTCTCTGTCAATCGTGCCTGGATGCGCCCCCCCACTATCGGGTCGACCCAGTCCTTGGTCCCGTCAGCGTCAATGTCGAGCATTCCTTCCGAGCCCTTAATGTCAGTCTCGGACTTCAAGTTGTTGTAGCGGACCCCGCCGAGCAAGTCGATAGCAAGTGTGCGAACTCCATCATCTCCGATGGCGCGCTCATCAATCCTATAGAACACGCCTCCCTCGACCAACCACGTCTCCGACGTAAGCTCGGCATCTACCGTGGCGCCGAGCGGAGTAGTGGCTGACTCATCAACGGATATCTTCATGTACGTGGGATCAATGAAGAATGCCCACTTGCCCTTCTTTGCCTCCAAATGGAGCTGATAGGCAAAATCAAGATTGTCCAGAATATCGCCAAAACTGGCATCTACTGCGGACGTTGTGCCCTTCACGACGACGTCGCCCTCAAGGCCGGCCATCCAAAGATATGGGAGAATGGTAAATTCCCACTTTTCGGAACCCGAAGTTGGCTCCTCAGCGTGCGTTAACGGAGGAAACAGCAAGGCGACAACCATCGAGATTATGACTACACTGATTAATCGAGTTTTCAAGATCAATCTCCCTTCCCATTCAACTCATGCATTTCTCCCCATATTTGCTGGCGCCAGCATGCCTATGGCTTCACGCATTCTATCCCTCCGCGCTCGAGGCACAGGACATAGCGCAAACGCTTCGCCCAGTACTCCATCGCCGAATCGGCGCCGTCCCAGGTATCGATAATGCCGTCGGGATTCTTTCCGCCTACGCGCCGGTCAACCGCTGCGCCGAGCAGCTCTCCCGTGGAGGCGTCGGTTATCTTCATCTCCGATGTGGCCTCTCCGACGCCTACGGGCTTACCCGTGGCAAAATCCTTTACGAGAGACACGCCCATCCCGATCGGCACAACGCTTGACACTGTATTGGTTACGGCATTGGACTTCTCGGCACCGGTTATTGCAGCCTGAATCCTCAGTGTCCCCGGCCCCGGCGTTTGTACCATCGAGTAGTCCTTGCCAAGCTCCGTGCTCAAGTACACATAATAATTCGTGGCAAGTTTCTGAAGGTCCGCCATCTGTTCTTGAGTCGCTTTGTCAGGTTTTGCGATCAGAACCGGGTCGAGCATGACTTTGGTGTAGCCGGCAATATCCGCCTTCGGGTTCCGGTAGCGGAGCAACGCCTGATCATCCTTCCCTTTCTCAAGCATCGAGTAATCGACAAGAAACCCCTTTGCCTCCACGCTCCGCGCCTGCTTCGAGGACGCGCATCCCCCGAACAACGACGCCACAACAATTGAAGCTACGACGAACACGCCCGCCTTCTTGAAGTTTCCCATGGTCAATCTTCCTTTCTGTCAGTTCGAAATACCGTGTTAACACTGGCTAATCTCCAACATTTTGTCTCGATGTTTATTGCTTTAGCTACCTCTTACAATCGCCGACCTTTGCTGCCTTCATTCGTCACGCTCCAACATCTCCACCTTCAAAATCGGTAAGTGAAGCTCATATAGCGAGTTCAGGACGCCACTGAGCTCAGCTTGATCCCTCAATCGACCGGTGAGAGTAGTTACCGGAGCGTCTTTCCCTTTGCTCTGACTGACGATGGCCATGCCAGCCAGCCGGTCGGACCACGATTGATCAAGGCAGCCCTGGACAACAATTCGGTATGTGGCGGGCGTCTCTAATTTGATCCCCTTCCAATTGAATGTTTCCTGCATAGTTCTTATCCTCCGCTGGCTAATAGGGAGAGCCCACATCTTAGTCTCAGGCAAGTATCCCACATAAGTGAGGGGCGGAACAGCCCCAAAAAGGGGTATTCTATGGGGTAATTTTGGCGCAAGAATGGGTTATATGGCCGGATATGAGTGGGAGAAGGAATGAAAAGCGTAAACCTGACTATTGAGGGGATAAGATGCCAAGCGCTTTGGCCTTAGCGACTGCTTCCTCTTGGTTGTTGACCCCCAGTTTTTGGTAAATGTTCGTCGTATGCCGTTTCACGGTTTCCGGGGAGATAAACAACGTCTCAGCGATCTTCTTGCGGCGTTCCCGCTTTGCCAGAAGGTTCAAAATCTCCATTTCGCGCTTCGTCAAGGGGTCGACCAAGGGCTGGGCGATCGAGGATACAGGGTATGCAGCTCTAAGATGTTCCTCTCTGAAAGCAGTAAGAATCTGACCAACAAAGTTTGTGGCGACGTTCTTCTTGATCAATCGCTTAACGAGATCGGCCATTTCGGGACCCGGTTCAATGAAAGGACGGATCACACCACCGGGCTCCGCAAGTTCTATGGCATGTCCCAGAGTCGCCAGAGCCTCATCAATACGCCCCTGTTTCTTGTAGCCCGTGGCCATTAAGGCCAGAATGCCAATCTGTTGAATGGTATTGTGGAGAGCCTTATTTTCGTGCTTATATTTATGGAGTGTATCCAGAGCCTCCTGCAGGCTGGCATCTGACCCGTCGGCAATCAGCACCCGACATTTTGTGATACGTGGCACTTCCACCCAAAATAACATGATGCTCGCATCCGGTATCAGGTCAGCCGACCGAAGCCAGAGCAGTGCTTGTGCCATATCTCCTCGAAGCATTGATAAATGGGCCTGGCAGGACAAACTAATGGCAATAAAGCCCGGGTCACCGGTTTGTGCGGCAAAATCAAGCAATAGCTTCAATGTCTCTTGAGCTTTGTCAGGCTGTTGCCTGATCTGATAAATTTGCGCCAATGCGCAAAAACTATCAACAGCAACCGCGGTGTGCACGATGTAGGGATTCTCAAGAATCCGACTAAAGTCCGGTAACGCGTCGTCCAGTTCATTCCGAAGAAAATGAATGAGCGCCTCCACATACAAAGCCCAGCTTTCCGCATAGAAGATATCGTGTCTTGACGCTATTTCTTGAGCTCGCTGCATCGCGACCAAAGACTGGGATATATTACAGTCGAGCAGATGAATGAAACCCAGCGCTCCCAACAACCTAGTAATCGTTATTCCCTTTGAGGAGCGACTGGCACGGAGCTTATCATTCAAGCCTTGGACGGCCATTTCTTTGCGGCCAATCATTTGAAGAGCAAGAGCATGATAAACTATCGCCTGGCCTCTGGCTAAGTAATATGTTTCGGGAATCCTTTCTAATGCTTTTCTGAGATACTCCTCGCTTTGCAGACCCTGACCCTGAAGATAACAAGCATACCCTCGGAAAAAGTCAATCTCTCCCCTTGATGAAATGTCAATTGTCTCTCTGTCCGCGATCTTCTCAATCTTCTCAAGAATTGGTGGAAGAGCATAAATAGCCAGATGATGCAAAAGAACCCAGACCTGCGCCAACAGGAGATCCACACTCTCCTGCTTAATCTCCTCAGGCATGACGGTCAGCCATTTCTCCAGGATGTGGCACTTGTCTTCATTCAGTATCGCCTGCCTGTTCCGCCCGACTATCTGTGTTGCAGATAACGTATCTCCGGCTTTCAGCGCATGCCGTATTGCCTCTTCGACCCAGCCGTTTTCGGCAAACCAGACACTGGCCCGTGAGTGGAGCTTGACAACCACCTCACGGCTGCGGTGGCGTTCTAGCTGGTTCTGCAACAGGTCTCGGAACAGATGATGAAAACGGAACCACTGGTTCTTAGCGTCCAGCCTTATGATGAACATATTCTGTTCTTGCAGAACCTCAATAAGATCCCATGGATTGAGTTTCTCCTCTCCCTGTTCACCATCAGGTTCCAACAACGCCTCAATCAGCGGAGCGCAGAAACGATCCAAGATTGACACATTTAGAAGACACTGGCGAATAGCAGAAGGTTGTTGGGAGAGAATCTCGGAGAAAAGGTATTCCGTCACGTACTGTACACTATCGTGCGCTTCCAGTATCAGGCTATCAATGTCGCCACGGTGGCGCATGGAAAGCGCTGCCAAGCGCAAGCCGGTCACCCAGCCCTCGGTCCTTTCCGTCCATGCGGCAGCAGTCGCTTGGTCAATGCGTTTCTCAAGCAGATGCTCCAAAAATGCCGCGGTCTCTTCCTGTGCGAAGCGAAGGTCCTGAATACGAATCTCTGCCATCTTCTGCCGGGCCCGGAGATTGTTAAGAGACAAGGGAGGGTCACGCCGGGTAATCAGTATGATATGGGTGTGTCGAGGCGGATTCCGCAGCAGTTCCGAGAACAAGTCATGCACAACTTGCTCGTGAATGTGGTGATAATCATCAAGGACAAGGATGAAGTCTTGATCAATCTCATCCAGTTCATTGATCAGGCTCATGCTAAGAACCGGCAGCGGTGGTAGATTTGCCGCTTTCAAAAAAACATTTGTTTTCTGGCAAGCATTGGGGAAAATGCTTTGCACGGCGGCGATGAAATAGGTGAGAAACGTGTGCAAGTCGTCAGTGCTTTGGTCGAGCGACAGCCAGGCACTGGGAAAATTACACCCCTCCAGCCACTGGCTCGCCAGCGTACTCTTGCCGTAACCCGCCGGGGCCGAGATCAAGATTAGAGGCAGATTGTGATGCTTCTCGAGGAACTTCAGCAGATGCGGACGTGACAGGATATCCTCACCAGAACGCGGCCGGTTAAGCTTGGTTCTCAGGATCTCCATCTGCTCTCCTTATCCACATCTACACAATTACTATATGGGAGAAGAAGAGGGGGCATCACATTTGCCATTTTATCACAAAGAGGGCTCTCCACCAAAATAAACTAAGTCCTGTCTAAGCTTCCCCGATAGGCTGGAATGGCTGTTATCAAAAGCCTGTTTGTGTGCCTGGACGTCACAATCCGGACGGTCAATTGAAGATGCACTCATTCTGATTCAACAGAGGGCAGGAATTTCTGCTCTTGCAGATAGATACAATTGAAGACTCTGACCTTGGGGTGGGCTACCTTTGGGTTCTGACCCCAAAGGTAGGAACTTACGTGGTTGCGGGGGTCGGATTTGAACCGACGACCTTTGGGTTATGAGCCCAACGAGCTACCTGACTGCTCCACCCCGCATTTTTACTATAAGGCCACACGTGACTGTTTGTCAAGAGGTTTTTGGCTGATTGTGTTTCTTGGCATAGTTTGCATAAATGGCGGTATTCGAGAGAATGCACACAGAGATTGCTTCGCTTCTAAGAAACTAGCAACTGTTTCGTCGTTACGAGGGAGCGCCGGGTCGCAGACCCAAGCGACCGAAGCAATCTCATTGGCAATGTTGAGGATACATACTCAGAGATTGCTTCGTCATCCCGCGAAGCGGGATAACTCGCAATGACAATTGCATCTATGAGCGTTTTTAGTCAAGTCTCTTCCGCCAACAGCGGGGGTAAAAATGTTCGCAATGACGAGTGAAGTTTGCCGTGCGTCACATGGTTTGTGCCGTTACTTCAGGCAGTGTCACTTCACGCGGTTGACAGGGGATTTCGACGGGTTTATACTGATATTGGAAATTGTGCGGATATTCGGAGGTGATTGCGGATGCGCGCAACCAATGAGCACAATAACCCGAAAAGGATTTTTAGGGAACAGGATGATCGTGTCGCCCCGAGCAAGGAGAAGCCGGACGGGGCGGAGAAGCTGATGTCGATCAGGCGTTCGGAACTGACGAGCATTGTGCCCGATGACATCAATTGGGGCAATATCTACTACGGCAAGCAGCATGGTCTTCACGGCGCGAAACGGCACATCGTTTCGGGCAACAAGAACACCGACTGATTTCGGTAGTCTCCGACTGGAACAGCGCTTCCGTCGCTGTTAGGCAGGAGGGCCGGAGAGAAGCAGGACGGCGGGCTGGTTTCAATATCGGTCCGGCTGCGGGTGGGTTGATCGCACCTCATTGAGGCCCATTATCGCACGGGGGATAATGGGCTCTTTGTGTATTATCACGCGGATGACAGCGCTGAGGAGAAGGGATACCCTGAAGCGGAAATGAATAAGCACGAGCGATGGATTGTTTTTTTGATGGGAAGCTCTCATACGATGGTGCATTTCTATGAGCAGATTTTTCCGGCTCTTCTCCTGACGATGGTGGCTTACTTTCACATCGAGCTTGCGACTGCGGGCTGGATGCAGACGCTTCTCGCGCTGGCCTTCGGCTGGGGCGCGCTGCCTGCAGGCTACATTGCCGACCGAATCGGAACGAAGCGCATTGTCATGGTGTACCTCATTGGGGCGGCTTTGTCGTGCATTTATATCTCGACTGCGCGGTCGGCGGCTGCGCTGGCAGTGGGACTGGCTACGATGGGTGCGTTCATCAGCCTGTATCATCCTTCGGGCACGACGCTGGTGACCACACAGGTGAAGGCTGTGGGGAAGGCGCTCGGTTACCATGGCATAGGCGGCGGATTGGGAGTGGCAGTCGCGCCATTGCTGGCGACGCTGCTCGCCGCTCTTTTCCCGAAGTACGGATGGCGGCTCTCGTTTTTCGCGTTCGGCGTGCTCGGGCTGCTGGTGGCATCGGGTGTGGCGACGCTGAAGGTGTCCGAAGTTCGGCTTGAGAATTCGCGCAAGAGGTTTTGGCCGGAGCACCTTGCGAAGGGCTCTCTGAAGCCGCTCATCATGTTCTTTGCTGTGGCCGTCATGGTCGGTTTCTGCTACCGCGGCGTGATGACGTACTTGCCCACGTATTTTTCCCAGCGGCTCAACGGCGGGGTGTTTTCGGGGTATGAGGTTTTGAAAGGCGGAACTTTTGCGACGATGACACTGCTCGTGGGTGTCGTGGGACAATTTGTCGGCGGACATCTCACAAGCCGATACAATCTGGAGAAGCTGTTTGCGGTCTTGATGATTGTGACGGTGCCGCTGCTTGTTTTGATGAGTTTCTCATCGAATTTCGGACTGCTCTTTATCACCATGGCCTTTGCCTTCTTCCACTTCAGTGCACAGCCTGTGGGTAACACTCTCATCGCCGAATACACCGACCCGCGTGGAAGGGGCTTGGGTTATGGTTTGTATTTCTCGATTAGTTTCGGCGTTGGTTCGCTCGCATCGGGATTTTCAGGTGTGGTTGCAGACCGGTTTGGACTCGACAAGGTTTTTTCCGTCCTCGGCTTCTTCATCTTCCTTGGGTTTTTGATCATGGTCTACCTTGCAAGGACGAGGTCACCTGAGCGGATGGGTCAGCTTGACGATGGCGCTCAGGGGATGCTATAATTCGATGACAGTCTAATTGTTGCCGGCACCTGATGGAGGAAACGCTTGTCAAGCACGGGGACTCAAAACGGATTGAAGGAGGCTGCTCGTTTTTTTAGCATCCTGGCCGAGCCCGCGCGGCTGAGGATTCTGCAACTGCTTCGAGAGGGCAGGAGGTGCGGACGCGAACTGGCGCGAGACTTGAATCTCACGCCGGCGACGACATGCCATCATCTCGAGAAGCTCAAGCTGGCAAACCTCCTGTCGGAGCAGCGTTCGGGAAAACATGTGTACTACAGCCTCAGCGATTCTGAACTCACGCGCGCTCTCGAGCAATCGCTGGCAACTCTGGGAAAAGACTCTTCACGGGAGAGCGGAATAACCCAACCAAGGAACGCAAAGATGGAGTCGCCGGAGCGGAACACCAAGAAACGTGGAGAATGAGAGTAGCAGTCGGATGACAAGCGGCGTGTTACGGGAATATGAAGAAGGTCTCTTGTTGGAGCCGAACGAAAGCTCTGAGGATATTGCTTTTTTTGGAGCGATGGTGAGGAGGCTGGGCGGACCGGTTCTGGAGCTGGGGTGCGGCACCGGCCGACTCGCAATTCCAATGGTGCGGCAGGGATTCGAGGTTGTCGGATTGGATATATCGGCGGGCATGCTGGAGCGTTTTCGCCGTAATCTGGCAAGCGAGCCGCATGAAATCAGGAATAGGGCCAGCGTGGTTCGGGCCGACATGCGACGGTTTGTCCTGAAGAAGCTCTTTGGTTGTGTGGTTATCTCGTCGAACACGCTACTGCTGGCAGGCAGTGAGAGAGCGGTTGGCGAGACGCTTGCCTGCATCGCGCTGCACGTGCGTGCAGGCGGAAGCGTCATCATTGATATTGCTGCAATCGATGAGGATGTCAGAAGGTCGCTTTCGCGCTATCCGACTGGGCTTATATCCGACCTGACCTTTTCAGACAACTCGAATGGCGAGCGCGTGAAGAGAATTCACAAGATGACGGTTCATGGAGGGGAGAACGGGGGCATTCAAGACGGTCGCAGCCCCATTCGTCTTTCTATCGAATACCGTTATTTGAACAGCCGAGAGGAGCTTCAGGGGAGGCGACGCGAGGATGTCGTCCTTGTGAGGCCGAACGAGATGTTTGAGCTCCTGGCAGAACATGATTTTGAGGTAGCGGATACGTATGGATGGTATGATTGCCGCCCTTTTTCGGAGGCGGAACGCAAGCTTCTCGTGGTCGCACGCAAGAGGGGGACGGATTAGGGATGGAGCGTCGGCACAGGGTAATTTATTTCGATCTTGATTGCACGTTGGTGGATTATGAGGCCGACGCGTGCCATGCATTCGGCAAGGCGCGGGACCACGCGCTCGGGAGCTATCCTCATCTTGGCGTAGAGCTCACGGATGAGGTGTTCAGACGTGCTCGACAGGCGACGTACATCCAATATGGCGATACCAGCATTCCTCTCCGGGATTGGTACCGGGAATGTATGAGGATAGTGCTGGAGCCGATGGGGGTGTTCGACATCGAGCTTGCTGACCGGATGGGGCAGATATATGGCCTCTTCCGGAACACCACGCTAAGAGTATTCGAGGATGCGATTGAGGTTGTGCCAAAGCTGGCAAGAGTGTATAAGCTCGGCCTCCTATCGAACGGTTCGAGCAGGGTTGAAAAACTTCAGATAGCGGAGTTCTTCACCTACAAGGTGTATGCGCGTGAGGTGGGCCATGAGAAGCCGTCGCCGGAGATTTTCTATGCCGCCGCGCGGGTCGCAGGCTGCAAGAACGGCGAGATGCTGTACGTTGGCGACGGTCAGCACACTGACATTATCGGAGCGAGGAATGCAGGTATCGAGATAGTGTGGATCAACCGGACACGCGAGCAATTGCTTGCAGGAATTCCGCGGCCCGACTACGAGATTCATGACCTGCGCGAAATATTCTCAATAGTTCCTGTATAGCTGGCAGAAGACGCTGAGGAGAGAGCGGCCGATGAAGTTCACGAAGATGCACGGGCTCGGCAACGATTTCGTCGTTGTGGACGGCTTCTCAGAAAGAGTGGAGGATGCCCAGCAGTTGACAGTCACGATATGTGACCGCAGGACCGGCGTGGGCGCCGATGGACTGATTATCATCATGCCGTCTGATAAGGCGGATTTCAGGATGCATTACATCAATTCCGACGGAAGCATTGCCGAGATGTGCGGAAACGGCATCCGCTGCCTTTCGAAGTACGCCTACGAGCACGGGCTAACGGAAAAGACTGAGTTCCTCGTGGAGACTCCCGCAGGGTTGAACCGACAAATGCTGACGGTCGAGAACGGGCGAGTGGTCGAGGTAAGCGTGGACATGGGCACGCCGAAATTTCTTCGGTCAGAGATACCGATGCGGGGTGAAAACGTCCGCGTTATTGATGAGCCGCTTGAAGTTGATGGGACACGCTACAGAATCACCGCGCTGTCGACCGCAAATCCGCATGCGGTGATTTTTGTTGAAGATGTGAACAAAGCGCCGGTGAGCGAGGTCGGGCCGAAAATAGAATGGCATCCCGCTTTCCCCAATCGCACGAATGTGGAATTCGTGCACGTCATCGACAGGAACAACATCCGCATGAGAATCTGGGAACGCGGGTGCGGCGAGACATTGGCCTCCGGGAGCGGTTCATCCGCCTCCGCCGTCGCGTCTATCATAAATGGCTTCACCGAGAGGACCGTGAACGTTCACGTGCGTCTGGGAACACTCAGGATTCATTGGCCGGAGAACGGCGCTATTACGATGACCGGCCCGGCAACCGAAGTCTTCACGGGCGAATGGCCCGATTGAGGGATGGTGGATGCTGGCACCTTCCTTGGATGAAGGGCGTATAGATTACGACGCCATTTCCACGCAATACGACGGCTTTCGTGGAATAAGCGCTGAATTGGTAGATGTCATAGTGACTGAGGCGCGTCTGTCTCAGGGCGCGCGCATCCTTGATGTCGGCTGCGGTACCGGCACTATAGACGTGATGCTCGAGAAGAGGCTGAACGCAGCCATCATCGGTGTAGACCGTTCACTCGGCATGTTGACCGCTGCAAGAGCGAAACTCAGCGAAGGACGCTGGATTCATGCTGATTCCGCCGCACTTCCCCTGCGGAGCGATACGTTCGATTGTGTCCTCATGCTTTATGTTCTCCATCACATGGCCGATTTCAGCGTGGCAATCAGGGAGGCACATCGCTTGCTCCGGTCGGGTGCGCTCGTCATCTTGACAGCCTCGCACGAACAGATAGAATCCAGTTTTGCGAGTCGCTTTTTCCCAAGTTACGCGGCGCTGGACAAGGCGCGGTTTCCCAAGGTCGGCGCGATTGCGGCTGCCATGAAGGAGGCGGGATTTACGGATGTTGCCCGGCGATCGGTTACCGTCGCAAAGGTGACATTTGACGAACACTATCTGGAAAAAGTTCGGAACAAGCATGTATCCACATATCTGCTCATCAGCGAAGATGAGTTTCGCCATGGATTCGAAAGGATGTGTTCGTACGTTGCGGAACATGCGGGCGAACCTCCTTTGAACCATGAGGGCACACTAATCGTGGGGAGGAAGAAAGAGTTCCATTGATGGTACCGGGGCAAATGCGTTGCAGGAATGCGGGAGGGGAATCAAGAAGTGGAAGGAAAGAAGATAAACGTCGCGGTTTTGATGGGCGGCCGAACGGCCGAACACGAGATATCAGTGGCCTCGGGCACGATGGTCGCGCAAAACCTTGACCTGTCGAAGTACAACGTGAAACCGATTACGATAACGCGTGAGGGCTCATGGCTTATGCCCAACAGATATTTAACGGAAGGCCAGCGGGTGACTGAACTCCTTCCGAAATACCTGACGTGCGACTCGAGCGGAAAGGACCTTGTGCCGCTCGAAACCGGCAATGCATTGAGCCGCACGCTTTCTGACAAGGTGGATGTCGTATTCATTGCGATGCACGGTCCCTATGGGGAAGATGGCACGATTCAAGGTCTGTTGGAGCTGTTGGACCTTGCGTACACCGGCTCGGGCGTCGAGGCCAGTGCGATATCCATAAATAAGATTCGAACAAAAGAGATTTACCTCCATTATCGCATCCCGACGCCGCGGTATATGGTCATCGAAGAGCACGAGTGGCATAGAAAGCGAGATGCCTTGCTGAACCGGCTCGCGAAACGGATCGGGTTCCCATGCGTCACGAAGCCGCCGCGATTAGGCTCGAGCGTCGGCGTGAAGATTGTGCAGGATGTCCAGTCGTTCATGTCTGCTGTTGAAACGGTTTTGCGATATGATACGAGCGTGCTTGTGGAGCAGTTCATCCTCGGCAGAGAAATAACGAGCCCCATCCTCGGAAATGCTCCGGGAGAGAAGCCGACGCCTCTTCCGCTCGTGGAAATAGTGCCGAAGAGCTCGGCGTTTTTTGATTATGAGGCAAAGTACGCGGCGGGCGGCTCAGAAGAAATCGCTCCCGCACGCCTCAACGGGAGGCTCACGAAGAAGGCGCAGCGATTGGGCGCCAAGGTGCATGAGGTTCTCGGCTGCAGCGGACTTTCAAGGACGGACATGATATTGAATGGCGAGTCTCTCTACGTGCTCGAGACCAACACGATTCCGGGACTCACGGAGATGTCGCTGTTTCCAAAAGCGGCTCGCGCAATGGGGATGAGCTTTCCGCAACTGCTTGACCATCTTATTGACGTTGCACTGGCGACGCATCGTTCGAAGAAGATTTGTACGGACCGCTGATGTTCTCTGAGCTATGATTGCGGCGGTTGCTGCAGGGCAGGCGCGGGGGCCTGCCCCTACAAAGAACAAGCGCATGCAGTCGCAGACTTAACTATGAAGAACCATTAGATAGAATGTGGAATTCCAAGCCTGTCGTGGCAGTTTTCGGCAGCTCGCAAGTTGTCGATGGCGACGCAGAATATGAAGAAGCGCGGTTGCTTGGGCAGCTCATCGCCCAGGCAGGCTTTGTCCTGTGCAATGGCGGCTACACCGGCGTGATGGAGGCGAGCGCACGCGGCGCATCAGAGGCCGGAGGAGCGGCGATCGGGTTAACGTTGGCATTGTTATCAGCAAGAGAGACGGCGAATCCGTTTGTCACTCAGGAGATCAGGAATCCCACATTGTTCGAGCGTATGGCAAACTTTGTCGGGCTTGCCGATGCATTCGTGGTCCTGAGGGGCGGCGTGGGCACGCTCGCGGAGTTCTCCACCATCTGGAATCTGGTGCAGACCGGTGGACTTGACCGTAAGCCCTTTATTTTCGTCGGACGGTGTTGGCCGAAGATTATGGAGAATCTGAGGCAAAATATGGAGATTCGGGATAAGGATTTGAAGCTTTTCTTAGTGGTTTCCACTCCACATGAAGCAATAGACATCCTAAAGAATCATCTACGAAAGAAGCGATGAAAAAAGTAATCTCCGCGAGCAGGCGGATTGACATGGTTGCGTGCTTTCCGGATGAATTGGTTAGCTTGCTTGATGAGCGATGTCCGCCGGAGCAGACGCACACGCTTGTCCTCTGGACCAAGAATCCGAGAAATCTGCTGGAGCATCGGGAACTTCGGCGGTGTTGCGCCCGATATCCTCTCTATATTCACTTCACAATCACGGGGATGGGAGCAACGCTATTGGAGCCGAACGTTCCACCATATGAGGAGATGCTCGCACTGCTTGACCCACTGGTTGATTATGTTGGCAATTCTGCGCGCGTGAGGCTTCGGTTTGACCCGGTCGTGCATATGCAGCTTGCTACTGGTCAGATGTACAGCAATCTAGACACGTTCGAGCGTGTCGCGGCTGAGGCCCGGAAGCACGGCATCCATCATTGCTCGATAAGCTGGATGGCCGAATATAAGAAGGTTGTATCGAGGCTCCGGCGTCATGGGATCACACCCATATCCATCTCATCCGGTGAGTGGAGAGAGGAACTCGACCAGCTCACACACATTGCTTCTCGATACTCGATAACGCTCCATGGCTGTTGCGTGCCCGGCATGCCGGTCTCGCGGTGTATCGACGGCGAGCTTCTGCAGCAATTGCATCCGGAGAAGCTGCCGTGCTCGATGAAGAAAGCGAAGGGCCAGAGAGAAACATGCGGATGCACTGAGAGCCTTGATATCGGGTGGTACAATCCGTGCCCGCACGGATGCAGCTACTGCTATGCCAATCCAGCACCCGTTCCGGAACCTGTCCATGAGCATTGATTCCGCAATCCTCGCCCAGCTTCGTCGAATTCTCGGACGTGAGAACCTTTTTGAATCAATGGAAAAGCGTATCGTTTATTCGACGGATGCATCGAAAGCGGCGGCTGTGCTTCCCGACCTGATAGCGCGACCGACCTCGACGGAGCAGATAGCCGGTATTCTGAAGCTTGCGAATTCGGCTGGAATCCCGGTCTATCCGCGAGGAGCTGGCTCCGGCCTGACGGGAGGAGCCGTGCCCGTTCGCGGTGGGATTGTGCTCGACTTCGAGATTATGAACAAGGTTCTCGGGATAGACAGGGAGAATATGACTGCGCTGGTGCAGCCGGGAGTTATCACGCAGAACCTGCAGAAGCACGTGGAGAAGCTCGGCCTGTTTTATCCGCCCGACCCGGCGAGCAGTGATTTTTGCACGATTGGCGGGAATGTTGCTGAGAATTCCGGCGGGCTACGCGGTACCAAGTATGGCTCCACGCGCGAGTATGTAATGGCGCTCGATGTGGTGCTCGCGAGCGGAGAGATTATCCGGATAGGGACGGGCGCTCCCAAAAGTGTCACCGGCTACGACCTTGTCAGGCTGTTCGTCGGCTCGGAAGGCACGCTGGGCGTTTTCACAGAGATATTGTTGCGACTGATTCCGCTGCCGGAGCACGTGGAGACGGTGCTCGCGCATTTCCCGCAGGTCGAGTGCGCTGCGGCATCGGTCTGTATGATGTTTTCCCGGGGAATCACGCCGCGCGCGGCCGAACTGATGGATGAGTTGGCGGTTGAATGCGTGCGCCAATACAAGGACTCCGATGTTCTTCCACGCGAGGGGGTGTTCTGTCTCTTCGAGGTTGACGGACCGCGGTTCGCTGCAATGGACGAAAGCGAACGCGTCGTTCGGATTTGCGAAGAGAACGGCGCGACGAACGTGGCACGGGCGACAAGCGAGGCGGAGCGGGAACACTTCTGGTCGCTTCGACGTGCGATTTCTCCCGCCCTCTACAATCTGGGCCGCATAAAGCTGAACGAAGACATTTGCGTTCCGCGCTCGCGTCTGGCGGAGATGCTTGCAAGGATCAACGAAATCGGCGAACGCTATTCGCTCCGCATTGTCAATTTCGGTCATATTGGCGACGGGAGCATCCACACGAATGTGATGCTCGAACATGACGATGAAGCTCTCCGTAAGAAGGGCGAGCAGGCCGTCGGGGAGATATTTGCGGCGGCTGTCTCGATGGGTGGCACATTATCGGCCGAGCATGGGATAGGCCTCACGAAGGCACAGTACCTCGGGAAGGAAGTGGGCGAGAAAGAGTTTTCGGTGATGGTGCGCTTGAAAAAGGCCTTGGACCCCAACGGTATTTTGAATCCCGGCAAGTTCATTGATGTCTTCCCCCACAGTCAATAGCGGCTCAGCGACAGCGTTTGCGGAAGCGGAGAAATGCGCTCGCTGCGGCAAGTGCAGGGCGGCATGCCCGGTGTTCGCGGAACTGCAAGACGAGGCATTCGTCGCCCGTGGCCGCATCAGACTCTTCGAAGCGCTCCGGCGGAATGAAGTGGCAGCATCGCCTGAGCTTCAGAAAATCATGTCTGCCTGCCTCATGTGTCAGCGATGCTCCGAGGCGTGCCCGTCTGGCGTGCAGTTCATGGAAGTGCTGAGGGCCGCGCGCGAGCGACTGGCGAATGAGCTTGGTTATCCTTTGTTCGCTTCACTTGTTCTCCGGCATGTAGTCCCGAGGAGAAAACTCTTCGATTTCGCGCTTCGAGGCGCATCTCTCATCCAGCGCATCATTCCGGGCAAGAAACAAGGACATTTGAGGCATTTGCCCCTCTTCTTCAAAGGCGGCAAGTGGCTCCCTCCTATTTCAACGAAGTCTGCGCTGCGGCGTCATCTGAGTCCCGAACGAGTTGCCGATGCGAAGGTACGCGTTGCTTTGTTCGTCGGCTGCCTTACGAACTATGTATATCCTGAGATTGTCGATGCGTGCGTGGAGCTGCTTCGAAGAGCCGAAATAGAGACGGTAATACCGCCATCGCAACTGTGCTGCGGCACGCCGGCAGTGGCGCTCGGCGACATTGACGCAGCAAGGAAATTGGCGCAGCGGAACAAGGAATCTTTCGAATCTGTAACCTGTGACTGTATTGTCACCGCGTGCGCTTCGTGCGGGCGGATGCTGAAGCATGAATATCCGTACTTGTTGGGCGGCAAGGGACAGGGTCTCGGAGTTCCGGTGTATGACATTGCCGAGTTTATCCATGCGAAGACCGCGTTAGAATTCCGCCGACTCGACGAAACCGTCACCTACCATGACCCATGCCATCTTCGCTGGGGACAGGGCATTCAGGCAGAGCCGCGAGAGTTGCTGGCGCGCTCTTGCCAATTCAAGGAAATTCCGAATGATATGTATTGTTGCGGACAGGCGGGCACGTTTCACGTTTTTTATCCCGAAGTTGCGGAGATGATAGGCCGCCGCAAGGTGGAGTCACTCACGGAACTCGATTCTCGTGAGGTGGCCACCGGCTGTCCCGGCTGCATTCTGCAATTGAACGACCTGATGACGAAGGCGGGGATGAGGAAGAAGGCATTGCATACGGTCGAGGTGCTGCTGCGGGCTGTCACCAATAAAGGCAATCAAGCTTAGCTGTCCATCACACAGCGCGGCATAGCAATTTTGGCAAGGAGATTGCTTCGGTCGCGTCGCTCCCTCGCAATGACGAAACGGTTGCTTGTTTCTTAGGAGGAGCGCGGCACCGGGATTGCGACTGAAATTCAAGATTTCAATAGTGACTAATACAGAGCGCAGACCAATGGAGGAGTCATGGGCAAGCGTGTGAGCTACAGCGATGAGGGGATTGCTTTCGAGGTGCGCATTGCGGTGAAGAAACAATTATTCGCGCTGCTTTTCCTTCCCGTCTGGCTTGCAGGCTGGACGATTGGAGGAATCACCGCCTTCAAACAAGTTGTATCTGACACGCCGACCGAAGCAAGAACATTTCTCATTGTGTGGCTTCTCGGATGGTTTCTTGGGGAGGTGTTCGCGGTCTATACATGGTGCTGGATGGCGTTTGGGAAAGAAATCATCAGGGTTGGTTCCGGTCTCATGACGGTCAGGCGCGCAATCGGAACCCTGGGGCGGAGCAAGACCTTCCAGACTATGTATATATCAGACCTTCGCGCTGTTGGATATTTCGGAAATCTGCGGTCATTGTCCACAAACATGGCAATGTTGAGCATCTCAGGCGGAACCGTCGCATTTGATTATCAGGGGAAGACGCACCGCTTCGGGATACAGCTTGAAGAGCAAGAGGCACGCGAGGTAGTTGAAAGACTCCGGCCATATTTGCCCGAATCCGCTGCGTCTGAACACCCATGACTGCCTGTGTAATATCCGGGCTAATGCTGTGAACAGGCTGGAAGATATCCAGCAGGCCGACGAGCAGGGGAAAATCTTTTCGGGAATACCATCAGACAATCTGGAACGAGACGACCAGCACGTAAGAGGGAAATTAAGCCTGTCCCGTAATTCGGTAGGTGCGAATCCCCGATCGGAGTCGAGGACAGGTTTATTCGCATACGCATGGCAAGAACAAGTCGGAAAACCCATGCGAATAAATTCGCACCTAAAGATGGAGATTTTCAGGTGTGAATTGCGGGACCGTCTCAATTTGCAGATTGCCGCCGTCTGATTATTTGTGGCGATATACGAGCACGCCCTTGCTATCGAAAGTCTTGAACTTCAGAGGGAACACCTTGACGAGCACATAGTTCTCCCTGAACCACGGGTCATCGATGAGGCTTTCGACGGCGAAGATCTCCATAGTCACTATCCAATCGGCATTGACAGCTTTCGCGAAATCCGCTGAAATGCTCGCCCTATTCGGCCCGACCCATTTGCCGTAGGGTGGCGGCAGGAACGGGATGGCTTCAGGCGTGACGAGCCCGCATGCATCGAATATGTGATTGCGGGAATAGAAGCCGAGCGCGCCCACTTCCGGGGCAGCTATGGTATCGGAAGGGTTGCCAACCTCGTTTATGAAATATGCGGCATCCCTGTAAGTCTGAGTTCGGAATTCGTTGCGTGGACCTGCGAAGCTGAGCGGTGGAGTTTTGAAATCGTGTTCTCGCCATGTCGAGTATGAACTTGCGGCGAGAAGCAACAACGGAACCGCCAACGATAGCGTGCGAGTGAAGGAGTTTGGCCCGCAGAGCTTGTGCCGGCCGAATATGCTATCGACCGCTTCTGCAGCAAGACACGCGAGTCCGGTCATGAGAAAGAGGTACCATCCGATAAATATGACGGGGAAATACCAGGCGAAAACAAACGGGTTGCTCACTCCGTAGAACACAAGGATGAGCAGCAGGAAGAGTGGAATCACGAACCATGTCTTCCGGTCGGGAGGTTTTCGCAGAATGAGCCCGACGGCCGCAGCAAGCACGACGACTCCCAACTCATACATCTTGCCGAGCGGACCAGCAGTCCAGAAGGTCATTCTCTCAAGGATGTATTCGAGCGCGTACCCGGGGGGGAGCGGATAGAGCGGGCGAGATTTTGCGATGAGAGAATGGTAAATGGGAGTTCCATAGTAGACAGTTGCAAATGCTGTCCAAACGGCGCCCGGCAGGATGACGGAGGCAAGAAATGGAATTGGCCTTTTCCTGTCATGGAGCATCCATACGAAACCGACAAGAAGCGCGCAGAAAACGCCCTCAGGCCGAGTCATGATAGAGAGTCCCGCAAGTGCGCCGGCGAGAATGTATCTCTCGGACATGAGGCAGAAGAACGAGAATAAGACAAAGGCGCAGAAAAGAAATGTCTCGTTTCCGCCGAGCGACACTGTTACCATATCGGATCGTAGCAGAAATAAGCCGGCAGCGAGTGCGCCCGCTGTGACCGACTCGAGAGTCTTTCGGAAGAGGAACAAAAACCCGAACGCGGTGGCGAGGAAAAGGATGATATTAAATTTGACTGCGAGCGCAGGAATTTCGACGTTCGGCATGAGCGCCTTCAGGAATGAGAGCCAAACAATATAGATTGGCGTGGAACTGCCGAACACTCGCTCTCCCGGATTATAAACCGGGCCATTGCCTGCGAAGAGGTTGCTCACGTAGCGGAAGGTAATGTACGAGTCGTCATACGGGATAACAGCGGCGTTCACGTGCAGATTGGCGGCATAGACGCAGCAAAGGACGAAGAAAGCGACAGGTGCGGTCTGAACGAGCCTGGTCGCGGCAATTCGCTGGGAGCGTCGGTTTTCTTGCATTCTTGAGAGCAGGCTGAGAGCCTTAGTACTGGCTCTTACAAATACGTTCAGGTATTCTCTCACCTCCTGCATTGGCGACACGTCGCACGGCCAATGCAGGAAATTGTGAACAGTATACAGTAGGGACCGTTCGCGAACGGCCCTTACAAGGACCGTCGATTTTCGGGCTGCACGGGCACGGCGACGTGTGCCCATGCAGCCGCCAAAATCCCCATTTTCTGCGCGGGCGAACACGAGGTTCGCCCCTACAGGGGCACACCTTGCTAATTGCGGGACAGTCTCTCTTTCCCTTGTCGCACCTCATCCGCCCAGCACCTTCTCCACTTCTATTTCCCAACCTGCGCTCATGCCGCCGTCCACAACGAGTGCGTGGCCGTTGACGAACGAGGCGTCGTCGGAAGCGAGGAAGACGGCGCATCGGGCCACCTCTTCAGGTTTGCCCAGCCGGCCGGCCGGGCACAGACCAATGACCTGCCCCTTCACGGCGTCGGCTCCGGGCATCGCCATTATGGACGTGACCATGGGCGTTGCGATGAAGCCCGGGCAGATGCAGTTGGCGCGTATGCCTTTCCTGCCGTAATCCATTGCTGTGTTTCGGGTCAGCAAGACGACCCCACCCTTCGAGGCATTATACGCAGCCAGTCCGCCCGCGCCCATGATGCCCGCGACGGAGGCCATATTGATGACGGCGCCGCCGCCGTTCTTGAGCATGTGCGGGACCGCGTATTTTGTGCCGAGGAAAACGCCGCGCAGATTGACTGCGATCACGCGGTCCCACATCGCCTCGTCCGTTTCGGCAAGTCGCTGGAACACCTCGATTCCTGCATTGTTCACCATGATGTCGATGCAGCCGTATCGCTCAATAGTTTTCTCGGCCAGGTTTTTCACGGAAGCGGATTCTGCAACGTCTGCCTCCACGAAGAACGCGGACTTCTTGAGCTTCTTTATCATCTCAACGGTCTCTTTTCCGCCGTCCGTATCAATGTCGGCGACTATCACCCGCGCGCCTTCCTGTGCGAACGCCAATGCAATTGCCCTTCCGATGCCGGAAGCGCCACCTGTCACAACGCTAATCTTGTCCTTCAGCTTCATTCTCATCTCCTGTTTGGTAATTTGCCCGAGTCATGACAAGGGTGCAGCAATTCTGCGCCCCTACAATTGCGGGGCAGTTTCTTTGTCCCCTTTTCCAAAGGGGGTTTCATCGTAACAGAATTTAGGAAGCACCTCACTGGTCTAATGCCTATCTCCGCATGAGCATGGTGGTATTCTCGTCATCTATGATGTTCTGGACCCGCTCGTAGACATCCTCGAATTTCTCGCCCGAGTTCTGGAAGTAATGGACGATTCCATCAACGTGAGACCGGCGGAGACCGCCGGCCAGTTGCAGCAACTCCACATGAACGTATGCTTCCTGTCCTGCGAGCGGGTTGAATTTCGCAGGGTCAACAAAAACATCGAAATAGCGCCGCATCGTCGCGATTTGCCAGATGCTGTGCGGTCGCTTGCAGGTCTCGTAGGTGAGCCGGAGCCTGTGCTCATGATGTTTCTCGAGAAAATCGAGCCTTTCATGCAGCCTCTTAATTGCTTTGCCGTGAGCGGGCAATACGAGCGCGACGTCCTGCAGTCCTTTCATATATTTCAGCGTCCGCAGATAGGCAACGAGGTCGTCGGGGTGCGGTGTTATCGGGTAGAGGAGCGTGTCGCCGCACAGCATGATTGCTTCCTTGCCCGCGCCATCATACACAAGAATGGCAATGCCTCCGGGCGAGTGGCCTGCGTAGTGTCGCACGCAGATTGAGTCTCTCTCGAAGCCGTCGAGGCTCAAGCGGCCATCGAACGCGATAGGGCAATCTATTTTGAGCGAGAGGTCGGCGGTCTCAGGGTTCACGGTGGCCTGCGGGCGACCGCCCGATTTTGGCGGCGGCATACCCGTGGCCATGAGCATCGGCCTGAGATCGGAA
>QZKI01000063.1 GCA_003598055.1 Candidatus Abyssobacteria bacterium SURF_17
ATCCGTCAAACCATCGGCGTCTTTCAGAACATCGAAGATGCCCGGGGCCGCTTCGCTGCGCCGCCTGCACACGGCATAGAGCGTCGCGTCACTCAAGCCGACAATGGGACATTGCAGAATCCTGACCAGCGACAGGTCGTCAAAAGGATTGGATACGGCACGGAGAAACGCGACCATGTCCTTTGTTTCCGCAAGCTCATAGAAGCCAAGACCGCCCACCGTGGCATAGGAAATGCCGAGCGTCCTGAGGGCATCTTCATAAGGCTGCGAGGCATGAACACTCCGCATCAATAACGTTACCTCGCTCGGCGAGTACGTGCCGCCGGCGAGCAATCGGCAAATTTCACCTGCAACATAGTGAGCTTCGGCTTCGCGAGTATCGGCCCGGAACAGCGTCACTTGCGGAGTGTTGGCCCGACCGCGTCCTCCCTTCGTCGCGGGTCTGAGCGGACGTTCGGCGGGCATCGATTGGCTTATGAGGAAATTCGCTGAGTCGAGTATTTCGCCGTAGGAGCGGTAGTTCTCGTCGAGCGTAATGACTTCTCCGGGGAAATCCTCGATGTTTTCCGGGCGCGCATCACGCCACTCATAGATGGACTGTTTTGCGTCGGCGACAACCGTCACGTTATTGAGATTATCCGTCAACTCCTTCAGCAATTGATACTGTCCATAATCGGTGTCTTGAAACTCGTCCACGAGAACGTATTGAAACCGCTTCTTGATGTGAGGGTCGGAGCGAACGAGCCGGTATGCGTACATGATAAGGTCATTGAAATCAACCAAATCATGCGCTTCCAGCCTCTCCTTATATGCCTTGCAGATTTCGTACACGGCATCCAGCAAGAGCCGCTCGTGTTTCTGCGCCGCCGGAAGCGATGCCAACCGTTTCTGCGCCGCCTTCCTCGCGGATGGGTGAAGTTCCTCATTCACTGCGGTCTTGCTCAGCGCTTCCCGGATGACCTGATACTGCTGAGCGACGACAGGCTCGACGGTCTGCCTCAGGCCTTCCGGTGTAATGAAACGGCTTTTCAGTTGATTGACGACCGCCAGCATGGTCTGCGTGAACGTCTCGGGATCATCAACCATAAGGTCTTCAAATGTGTCGACATCTGTTTCCGTTGCCAATCTCTTGTTCAGGAAGTCATCGACCACCTCGCTCAAGAGGAGCCGCTGATGCGCTTCTTCAATGACTGCGAATGATGGGTCGAGTCCGACGGTGAGCGCCCCCAGCTTGAGCAGCCTGAGACAAATCGAATGGAAATTGCCGACCCACAGGAGCAGCGGCACTTCCGACCGGCGTATGAGCCGATTTTCCAGGAGCGCTTTCGCGATCCGGGACTGCATTTCCGCGGCGGCTTTCTTTGTAAACGTGAGGGCGAGAATTCGGTAGGGCGGTATGCGATGGCTTTTGACGATATGAACGAAGCGCTGTGTGAGGACTGCGGTCTTGCCGGTTCCCGCCCCCGCGATTACCTTGAGCGGGTGGTCCATTCCGAATTCGATGGCCTTTCGCTGCGCATCGTTCGGCGTGAATTCATTGGTCATCGGTTGGTTCATCCTGCTGCTCTGCATCGCACACATGGCCAAAGGAACACCATGTGCATTCAAAGGAAGACTTCGGATGTGCGCGGAAATCGCCTGCGGCAATCTGTTCAACCACGGCGATGATGTTGGTCTCCACCTCATTCATCTCTTCGGCCGAGAGGCAATCCGGTTCATCGTCGCAGACGCGGAGCAGGGACTTCTTGAACGACCCTGAAGAATCTTCCTGCCCGAGCCAGTAATACGAGAGTCCCCCGGGGCGATAACCCTCGTTCCTTCCGGCAAGCAGATAAAGCGGCAGTTGAAAATCCTCCGGCTCGTACTTCGGGTCCCCGTCAACATTGAGGAATTTCTTCTTTATGCTCCTCGGGGTCTTTGGACCGCTTGATGAAGTCTTATAGTCAATGATGATGTGGCCGGCCGTCGACAGGTCTATTCGATCCATTTTGGCGACAAAGGGATACCCACGGACGGAGAAGTCGGATTTCTTCTCGCATCCAATAATCCTCCTGTCCTTCGCCTGCTCCGCTTCGGTCCTGAGATATCGTGTCAAGATTTCCGTGGCCCGCCGTTCAACGGCAGCGCGCTGGAGCGCCACCGCAAACTTCATGGAAAAGGCGGGTATGCGGTGGCCGTCGGGGCCGATGTGCGACGTGCGCCAAATGAGGTGAAACGCATTCATTAGTGTGGGCATCAATGCATCGGAGTCACCGCCGAATTCCTTCACTTCCCGATGGAAATACTCGAGGACGAGATGGACAAGCTCGCCAAGCCCGAAGTCCTCCGGTCGCTCGGGCGCAATCTTGAGAATTTTCTCGAAGAAGAACCGTCGAGGACAAGCGAGATACACGGAAAGCTGGCTTGCGCTGTATCGATGACCGGCAATCCGCGGTGGCTCCTGCGGCTCCCGTGCAAACGGTTCCGCAACACAGATGAAGCGACCATCAAGCCCGAGGGACTCGAAAAAGGAAGAGAGACGCTGCAGCGCTTCATCATCGTCGGCAAGGCTGCGGATACAACTCCGCAGCACACTTTCTATCTCCTGCCGGTTGAGGGATGATGCGAGAAGGGTGCCGATGCGGTGGGAATCTCGTGCGTCAGGCCTGTCTTGCGGAACAGGTAATGCATCCGCTCCGACGAGCTCTTCAATGAATGGCGAGGGCTGAACCGGCTCGGACGCGCGCGATTCCTGAGGGAAGCAGATGGTGAGCTGACGACTTGCCCGAGTGACCGCGACGTATGCAAGTTGGCGTTCTTCCTTCAACTGCTCTTCGAGGTTTGACAGGAAGTGAAAGTGGCCGGTCGGCGCGTTCCCCTTCACATTGTGCTCCGGAACATGAGCGGCGAGGTCCCCGAGCGTTCTGCTGTCAAGCAAACATAGCCCGCGACCAAGCAGCGGAAAGCATTCGTCGGTCATATCGACGAGATACACGAAGGGAAATTCCATGCCCTTGGCCTGATGCACTGTCATAATGCTGACCCCGTCGAGGGCCTCTTCGGCCGGGTCATTCTCCTGCTGCGACGAGAAGTGCGCGAACGCATGGTCCATGTATTCGACGATGTCCGCGAGCGCGCATTTCCCCCGCATATTTATCAAGACCGCCTCGATGTCGGCGACGACTTCATGGAGGCTGCGAAGATTGCCCGAGTCCCGGACCCCTTCGGCGACGTTCTCCTTCGAAAGAATCGCGGGGTAAAAGAACCTGCTCATGATAGCCTGCATGAGCGCGGATGGACGAGCAGTATCCACGGCGTGTTGGATGTGTTCGAGATAGCGGAAAAACTCATCGAGCGCGCGCATCGTTTCGTCATCGGGCGCATTTGCAGTCGCGGGCTTCGCTTCGTTGCCGATACCCTTGAGTCTCTCAAACAAGCTCTTGCCTTCTCCGGCGGGAAGCCGGCTGATGAGCCTGCGGAGCTTGACTGCATCCAGGCCCACTGCCGGAAGGCCCAGCACTTTCCATAGAACGCCGTCATCTTCCGGATTCGTGAGAAGTCGCACGAAATCGGCGACGAAACGCACCATGGGATGCTTGTAGAAACTCGTGCTGTTGTAGAGCACATACGGGATGTCATAATAGGAGAATGCTTCCTCGAGCGCGAACCCCGACTCGACTGTGCTCCGACAGATGACAGCGCAATCGGAGTACCGCACCGGGCAAGGCGTTTGAAGGGAATCGAGGACCCTGCATTTGATGTCGCGTGCCACTTCATACGCCTGTTCGACCATATCCTTGCTCGACAGCACCCTCAGTTCCTGATCGTGTTGGAATAACCTCGCCTGTGGTTCTTCTCCATAATTGTGTCGGATGAGATTCCGGGCTGCCTCGTGAAGCACGGGGGACAAGCGATGGTTTGTCTCGAGCTTGAATACCACGGCGCCCGTCCTCGAGTCAGCGATGTCGGAGAACTGGCCGACGGAGCTCCCCCGAAAACGGTATATGCGCTGCTCTTCGTCGCCCACGATAAAGAGAGACACCTCGTCTGATGCAAGCAATTTGATGAGTCTGAGCTGGGCGGGGTCGGTTTCCTGGAATTCATCAATCAGGATGTGTGAGAATTTCGTCTGGTACTCCGCAAGGAAATTCGGTTCTGTCCCCAGAAGCTCGTTCACACGCGCAATCGCATCTCGCGGTCCGATCCAGTGTTTCCCCCTCATGCGCGCCTCGTGAACAGAATACAGGCGGGCCAGGTCCCTGAGTTCCGGAGACAAGCGCCGCGCTATCTTTGTGAAATCGGTTGCTCGAATTAGATTCTGCCTCAACAATCCGAAGAAATCGGAAGTTTCGCGGGCCAATCCATCTTTGAGCGCCACTTCCTTGAGTTTGCTCCGAAGGCCCGCTTGCTCTCGGCGGAGAAGCTCCTTGATGGTGAGGTACTCCCGGAAGGGACTTATTGAAACAGGCAGGCCAGCTGAAGGACGGACGGACGTGAATTCAGCAAGGATAGAGTGCGCGAATGACTGAAAGGTATGTATCCACAACTCGTCATAGCTGCATCGAATCTCCGCCTCGATTCTCCGGCGCAGGCGCGAGGCCGACGCCGAAGAGAACGTGAAGAGAAGCATGGAAGAGAGAGGAATACCCTTGTTCAGGAGATGCAAAACGCGCTGAGCGATGAGGAACGTCTTGCCGGTTCCGGGTCCACCCGAAACGATTACTGTCTTCGCGTCGGATTCCACCGCCTGGCGCTGTACGCTGTCGAGGCCTATCATGCTTGGGAGGGAATTCAGTGGGTGTGCTGATGACTGACCAGACCTGAGTGTATCACGCAAATGGCTGCATGTCAATGCGATGCTGTCGGACTGTAAGCTATCAGGGGTAAACGTTTAGGCAGTGTGGAGACACTTGCTCGGCTTGCTCGAATTCATTGACTGGGTTGAGAAAATCTGCTATAATATTACTCGGAATTTCCCGTGCAAAAGGAGAGCGCCGGTATGCGCAAAATAACCCTGATGATGGCCGTGATGTTGTGCAGCGCAACTCTTTCATCTCTTGCAGTAGCCGACACCATAACGCTCAAGACCGGCCAGAAATACGAAGGCGACATCATAGCCGAAGAGGAAGAACGCATACAACTGAAGATGGACGGCAGCGGAGCCCGTGTATGGTTTTCGCGTGACCAGATAGCATCAATGGCGAAGGCAGAACCAACGGCGACCGACAACACCAGCAGCGGCCCAGAGGGTTCATCCCCAGATGCGGCTGTGGTGGACGATGAAGTGGAGCGCGCGCGTGAGCTCCTTAACAAGATGAGGGAACAGTCAAAAGAAACACCCGACAAGAAGGAAAAGACCAACACGATTCCTACTGTCCTTACACCCGAGCCTGCGCCGGGGCCTGCGGCAGATGCGAAGACCAAGACAGAAGTGGAACGCCTCGTTGAGCAGGTGAACACCGGGAAAGGGGCCGTCCGGATAAATGCATGCAAAAGGCTGGGAGACCTCGGCTCGGATGAAGCTGTCCCGCACTTGATCCATTTTCTGGACGACGACAGTTATTATGTTCGAGATGCCGCCAACCAGTCGCTCATCAAGATAACAGGCCAGAACTTCGGCTTCGACTCGAAAGCGAGCCGGAGCGTTCGTATGGAAGCCGTTGAGAAGTGGGAAAAATGGTATAAGGATGAACAGAAGAAGGAGGCCAGTTCCCGGTTTAAGTCATTCTGGTAACATTTCGTGGCTGCCCGCCCGGATTTCTCACTGTCCGCTTCCGCAACAAGTCATTCTAACAGTCATGAGGTAATACACGCGAGGGTGATTATCTCTTGTTTCACTCCTCTGACGCAAGCAATAATCTAAGTTCGCACCAAATCAAGTGCATCTATTCCCGGGTCGGTCGTCTTGGCGCCTGTTGGTTGATCGAGCTTTTTCCATCCTATGTGCGGAGACCGTTGACACAGGAGTCTTCATGCTCCTCATGCATTCGAATGCTTGCCCCGGCGATAAGCTGTTTTGTCTCGGATAGGGCGGGGGGTAGGTCTTCTGAAATCACTTTGGAGAATAGCCCAATGAAATGACGGAAGAGCTTTTGTGTCGCGTCGCGGATACTGGCGAAGACCTGCAGGTGAATCAGAAAACCCGAACGACAGGGAGGGCTCCGAGGAGGAGGAAATGATGGCGAATTGGGAAAGTGATCTGTTCCGGGAAATCACGGGCAGCGCGGCAGTTCTGCCACCGCTCGCCGGAACTCCTTCGGCGCTGAAGCAGTTTCAAAAAGGCGCTCAGATTGAACAACCAGTGCACCGCCGAAAGGACTACCTGACCGATACATGGTGTCACCTGAATCTGGCGCGTGCCACAAGGCCCTTCACCGCTCCCCAACTCGCGAGTCAGCAAGAGAATTTCTGTTACTTCTGTCCCGGCAACGAGCATTCCACACCCCGCGATGTTACAACAGGAGGTGACACGCTTTCTTTCGGCGAAGAGAGCTGGACTGTGCGTGCATTTCCTAATCTATACCCGTGGCTGACGGGCCATGGAAACGTGGTTGAGAGCCCACATCACAAGGTTAGCTTGAAAGACATCGACGAGGAAGAACAGGTTTCAGCGCTCATCGCAATTCAAAGGCTATGTGGGAACTTTGAGGCAAAACGCTTGTATCCGATGGTATTCAAGAATCAGGGCTGGGGCGCTTCGACGCCGCACACGCACTGGCAGTATGGCGCGCTCCCCTATCTCCCCAAACGAGTCGCTTGCGAGTTGGCCACGGCGCATGCCTTCGCACAGAAATGGAGTGTGAACATCTTCGATGCGATTATCGAAGCAGAGAAGAAAAAAGCGGAACGTTTTGTGAGCGAGAACGAGTATGTCAATATCATCACGCCGTATGCTCCGCGGAGCAACTATGAGACATGGCTGATTCTCAAGATACCCGCTCCTTCACTCACATCGCTGGATGAAGAAGGAATCCGGTCGCTTGCCGCGGCAATGACGAAGCTTCTGCGCGCACTCTATCAACAGTTGAGCATTGACAGCCTGTGCATGGTGATCCATCAATGCGCGGGAGAGCCGGACTACCGGCTGCATCTGGAGGTGTTGCCCTACAAACATTGGGCGGGTGCGGAAAGAGGGTTTGAGGAGTATGCGGTCGAGGTAACGCCGGAACAGGCGGCGGAATTCCTGAGAAAGCACCTCGGGTGAGGCGAGAAAATCTGCAGCTCACACATGAAAGCGGAAGCGGATGAGGTCGCCGTCACACACCTCGTACTCTTTTCCCTCCAGTCGCAGGTGTCCGCTCTCGCGCGCTGTGTGAAGCGAGCCGATTTCGTTGAACTCTTTGAAGTTGATGACTTCCGCGCGAATGAAGCCGCGCTCCATGTCGGAGTGCACCTTGCCCGCTGCAGTGAGGGCGCGTACACCCCTTGGCACCGACCATGCACGTATTTCAGTATCGGCGATAGTGAAGAAGGAGATGAGACGGAGCATCTCGTAAACCTTCCTGACAAGCCGCTCCCTGCCTGACCCTTGAAGCCCCATTTCGGCCAGAAAGCCCGCCTGTTCTCCGGGTTCCAACTCCGATATTTCCAGCTCGATTTCGGCGCAATACTGCATTACCGAGAGGTCATTTTTCTGCGCATAGCCTATGAGTTCCGGAGTCGGAGATTTGCCGATTTCGTTTTCGCCTATGTTCAACAGCAGAAGGGCCGGCTTCTGGCTGAGGAAACTGTATCCGGCAATCGCTCTTGATTCCGCCTCGCTCAGATCCAGGAGCCGGAGCGGTCTCTCCGCATCGAGGCAATCCTTTGCCCGCAGCAGGGTCTCTCTTTCCAATCCATCCGAATGTTCCTTATCTATCCTCTGCAGGCGCTTTTCCGTCTGAATCATATCGTTCAGGCTGAGTTCGGCCTCGATGTTTCTTATGTCTCTCAGCGGATCGAGAGTCTCCAGCGGATGGATGACGGACGGATTCTCGAAAGCGCGAATGGCCGTGAGGAACGCGTCGGCGTTGCGGATTTCAGTGATCACCTGAGGCGTGAGACCGACTCCCTTCTGGTCCACCCTCCCGCCTGCGACGTCCATGAAATCCATGTCAGCGGGAACGACTTTCGGCGGTTTGAACACTTCTGCCAGGCGTTCGAGCCGGGGGTCGGGCACCTTGACGTTCCCCACATGAACTCCCTGCCCGTGAGGGTCCTTAACGCTCTCGGAGATGCCTGCGAGGCTCTTGAAGACCGTCGTCTTGCCGGACTGGGCGAGGCCGATGATCGCGACTTTCATGAACAAACCTCATTTTGAACTCATTACCTTCTTCTATGCGAAGCACTCCACGCGCTTATTATATGCAATTGGAATGTCCGGCGCAAACGCAGAACCGCGAGCCACTTGCTGTGAGCCCCTGTCACTTGCTGTGAGCCCTTGACTTATCCGGTGGCGAGATACTATAATCCATCTGTTGAACGAAGCTGAGCGTGAGGAGTCCCGCATGGAACATAGCAAGAAGATACGGGTCGTCACCCAGCGGGGAACTTTCTATCTTGAAGTTGACGGCCGGCCTGACGGCGCCGACCCTGTGCTCCCGAAGTTTCTCCGGAAGAAAGCGAACATCTCGTGCGAGGGGTTCAACGCCTTCAGCCTGGATGATTCCGAGGTGCAGCAGTTAAGCGAAGAGGCCTTCCTCTATCGACTGCGGCGTGAATACTTCTTCAAGGCCAGCGACTATGCGCGCGCTATCCGCGATGTGAACATCGGAATTCAGATCATCGAACTGATAACTACGCATGCAAGCAATCCTGAGCTGAGCTCTTTTTTCCTCCAGTTCCGGCCCGACCAGGAGATATTCCGGCGAACAGCCGAGGCAAAGCTCGCCATCAAGCAGAAAGATTACTCGCTTGCCCGTCAGCGAATCGAACTTGCTGGCGCATTTCTGCGTGAATTCACCCGCATTCACAATGAGGCTTTCCCCCAGACATGGCTGGAGAAACGGCTGCAGCAGCTTAAGAAGGTGTATGACGAAATCGGCGAGACGTGGGAGAATGACCTCTCACCACTCCGAAACTCTCCCATCAGCCTTGAAGAGCAACTCCGAAACGCCATTGCGGCGGAGGAGTATGAGCGAGCCGCCGTGCTGCGCGACATGATTCGCAATCGCCGGGCGAGAAAAAATCCGTAACGGAAGGGAATCCATGCCAGCAAAAAAAAGTCGCACGGCTGCTGTTTGTCTTGCCGCGCGACTGAACGTTCGGTTTAGCTGGTTCCGCTCACCGGGTGTTCGCTTGATATCCTGTGAATTATCTCCTGACCGGACCCGGGAACTTCAGCGTTCTCGCTTCTTCTTTCCAAAGACCTTGTCAAAGTAACTTTTCGAATCTATCAGATGCAAATCGATATGCACAAAATCGTGAATATCCTGACGCGTTATGGGAGGCGCACCCTTGTCGGACACGGAAGGCGCTACCTTTTTGCTTTTTCCGGATGTGCTTTTCCTTCGGGAATTCTGTTTTGACTCCTGTCCGACGTCTCCGCTCTCAATGAGTTCATCGACCTTAATAGCAACCATATCCACGATAGTTTCGAGCAGGTGCTGTTTCTTTTCCTCAGACGAGCCACCGGAAATTATGTCCTTATCGAGCGGCATAACCGTCCCGTTAAAGAGCAAGACCATCTCATTGCATCGTGGACACGGCCCGACAATTATTGAGCCAACCGGCGGAGCCATTATTTGCCCGGTCGCCTTACAGAATGGACACTGCACTTCTATCACAGGAAACATCGCTGCACCTCCCTACCGAGCGATGGCGGCCTTTCTTTCCTTTTCATGCTGCGGAATATTCATCCTCCGCCATATCGTTTTAGAACCACTTGTCAGAGTAAAGAGCAATTGTTGTGCCAGCTTGGCATTGTATTTCCCGCTTAGGCACGCCTTTTTCATGCAAAATGCCTTAAGCTGAGGCAGAATGTAATGTTTTGTTCCAATTTTTGCCAAGAAGCTCACTGAATATCTCCCTTTTCTTCCCAAATATTCGACGTAAGTCATGACCAACTTATTCGCACAAGATAGATGAATGCGCATAATTTGCGCGTTTTGTTTCAAAATATAACATTGCCTGTGTTCCAGAAACACTTCTCTGGTAAAAAATACAAGCTATACAAGTGTTGCCTCGTGGTACGGCGATGGTGGAAGGGAATTCAGAGGCCAGGAGGGGGCAAAAAGTGTCAACGCGGAACAAGATTGGGTACTACTCGATTGAAATGAGGTGAATGTCCGGCGCCTGGAAAGTATCCGTGATATGTCTGCCCAGTTCGGGAGGTAGCTCGAAGATTCCGTTGACCGGTTTCTTCCCCGTCATCCTTGTGGTTGTCCTTCGTAATCTCTTGCATCTGGTGATGTTTCGGGTTCCGACGGGGTCGTAGTCGAGGCACACGGAGTTCTCGGGGTCTCGGAGGAATTCGATTGCGAGCGAGATGGAGAGGTGTCGGAGCTGTTCGACATACTGTCGGGAAACTTTCCACCTTGAATTGCGTTCGATGAAATTGCAGGCGCCGCGCCATCGTTCGAGGTCGGTGAGGTTGAGCATCCTGACGTAGACCTTCTTTTTGGCCCTGAAGGATACGATTTTTCTTTTGACCGCATTTTCGAGCGAGGCGTCATTCTCGATATTTTTCGCCTCCACAACTGCTCTGGCGATATCCCAGTAGTCCGGGTCTATGTAACTGTCTGACCTGAACTCCCAGTATACGTGTCCAAGCCGTTTCGTCGAGGAGGTTAAGTAAAGCTGGTTTGGAATGTAATAGTTGTGCGCCACGATATCCGCTGCCAGGTGTGCGAGATAGCCGTAACAGAACGCCTTTGTCTGGGATGAGGCGGCATTCGCCAGCATCTTGAGGCCGACGGACCAATTATGGCAGTGGTCATCCCTCCTGCGGTGCCCTTTCCCAATGAAGAAATCAGCGCTGATGCATCCATAGAGGAAGTCGCGCGGGAACATACGGATAAGTTGCGCGATGGAGGGCAGGATCAGATGAAGGTTGTTAAGGATATACGTCCCCTTGACTATGTGGACCCCCGGCCCCCAGGCATATGCCTCGTCTGATAACAAAGCTATCCATGAAGCGATGAGGATCCCGTAGTTCAAGGCTGCGGGCAGCCGCCTGACTATATTCCGCGCTGTTCTCTTGAGGAAACTCATTATCCTTGCCGCCCTCAGCCCACGGCCGGCATGATGAATCTATGGCCGGGTCTCCGCACCGTCAGCACGGGGCAGGGTGCCTTTCTCACTACCTTTTCGCTTGTGCTTCCGAGGACCGCGCTCTCGACGGCGGACCTGCCATGTGTGCCCATGACGATCATATCTATCTTCTTATCTCTGGCAAACTTGATAATCTCAACGAACGGCTTTCCCTTTAGGCAGGCGAACTCGTATGCCAGCTCTCTCAGGGTTTCCGGCGTTGCTGCCGATTCCAGTTCTTTTTGCGCAAGTTCTCGCGTCTTCTCGCGGAGCTCATTTTCGGACACTTTCAACGCAAAAGCCTCCGGCATTCCGAACGGCAATTCGAGTACGTGTAACACATGCAATTTAGCCCCATAATCACGGGCGAAGGCGATGGCAAAGCTTGCAGCATAGGCTGAGAAATCGGAGAAATCAGTCGGAAACAGAATGTTTCTTATCTCAATCATAGGAGCGTCCTCAGACCGCATCTCTTATCGTCATAAACCTTCCTATTTTAGCACAGATTCGGAACTATTTCAAAATCAGTAGCGAGAAATGAGGTGTCATGAGATAGCGCGCAACCCACAGAGTTATTCGAGCGATTGCTCCTCTTCATGGTGTATTATCTCGGGTCCTGTGACCGGGAGCCTTGAAATTTGATAATTGAACATATATAATTCAGATGCGGGACCTTGAATCGACGCACAGGAATGGGTTTGGGAAGGCAACGACGAAACCATGAAAGTGCCTGACACACGACAGATGGAGCTTGCGTGCGCAGATCACGACAGCGGCGAGGCTTCTGCCACGACTCAGTCGGCTGACGACGATCTCATGCGGCGCATCGACAAGGTGATTGGTGATACGGTCTGTAATGTCCGTCCGTATCTAAACAGAATGGTGAAGGACGTAGAGCGATTGCTCGAGGGAAGCTTTATCCGGACGCCCAGTTCCAATGTACTGGACGACATGATAGAAGGGTTGGAGAAAGATATTCGCAAGTTTGTCAATGAGGTCAGGGCGCTCAAGCGGTGGAGCCAGCCTCACCCTCCTCGTTCTTCCACGAATCATTTCCGATAGGCAATGATGTTGTGCAATCTGCGCATCCGACAATACGCATAAACGCACTCGCACCGTGGTGAGCATGCAGAGCGAGCGGCGTCGAATTGTTCCCCGGTGAGCTCATGAAATACTATGATGTGTCTGTTCCAATCACGGCCGGCATGCCCGTGTACGAAGGTGATCCTCCCGTTGAGATTCCGAGGCTGTCATCGATAGTGCACGGCGACCTCGCGAACGTTTCTCAGTTGGTCATGGGAGCCCACACGGGAACACATGTGGACGCGCCACTTCATTTCATTGAGGGCGGCCGAGCCATCGACGAAATACCACTCGATGTTCTTATCGGTCCGGCGCTGGTGGTCGAATTCAACAAAGGCACTGAGGGAATCTCCCGTGAAGCTCTCATTGCATCTCATTGCGAAGGGCAACAGCGGGTGTTGCTCAAGACCCTGAACTCCTCGCTATGGCAGGCGCGCGAGTTTCGCAAGGATTTCGTATACCTGACGGCGGACGCATCGAGATACTTGGTGGAAACCGGGGTGAAACTTGTGGGGATCGACTACCTGTCTATTGAGCGGTTCGGCGCGGCTGAGCCGTGCGCGCACCGCGCGCTGCTGGGCGCGGGAATGGTAATCCTCGAGGGGCTGAACTTATCCGACATCAGACCGGGCCGTTACCAGCTCATTTGCCTGCCCCTGCGCATCAAGGGCGGAGACGGTTCTCCCTGCCGAGTTGTTCTCATTGAAGAGTAGGAGGCATTATGCCACATCGGAAAAAGGACAGGTTGAGCATCGAGCGGAGAGCTTCTGCGCCCGAGGCTGATCCGCTTCGACTCGGCACGGGCTGGACGAAGTCTGACCTCGACAAACCGTGGGCGCTCATAGAATGTGCAGGTGGAGACTCGCACCCATGCGCGGTTCATTTGCCGGAACTCGCAAGAGCGGTCCGGGACGGGATCATCGAGGCAGGCGGCGCGCCTGCTATCTACCATTGCACCGATATGTGTGATGGAATCGCGCAGGGCACCGAGGCAATGAATTACTCCCTCGCGTCGCGAGAAGTGCTGGCAATGGCGTCGGAGCTCCATGCGCGAACCGGACACTTTGATTGTGTCGTCTTTATTTCCGGCTGCGACAAGAGTGTCCCCGCGCATCTCATTGCAGCGGCTCGGCTGCGGATGCCCGCGCTGCTCATGCCGGGCGGAGTCATGCAGCCCGGCCCCTCGGAAATGACGCTGGACATGGTCGGTACGCATTATTCCCGGTTGAAGCGCCGCAAGATGACGAAAAAGGAGTATCAGTTTTACAGTGAGCATGCATGCCCTACTGCAGGCTCATGCGCTTTCCTCGGGACCGCCAACACCATGCAGATACTTGCTGAGGCGCTCGGGATGGCCTTGCCCGGGTCGGCGCTGTTGCCTGCGGGCTATATGATGCAGATTCGGATGGCTCGGCGGACGGGCAAGTCAGCGCTGACCCTGTTTGACAAGAGGATTACCGCCGACAAGATAATCACGCAATCCGCGATCGAAAACGCGGTCGTGGTACACGCCGCCATCGGCGGTTCCACAAACGCTTTGCTGCATCTGCCCGCAATCGCGCACGAGCTCGGCCTGAAATTCTCGCTCGAGATGGTGTCAGAGATTAACAATCGTGTTCCCCACATTTTGAATGTCCGTCCATCGGGCATGCATCCGACGAGCTTGATCTGGGCCGCAGGGGGTGTGCCCGCAATTTTGCGCGAACTCAGCCGATATGTGCATCTGGACGCGCTTACGGTGACTGGTGAAACCGTCGGCCAGAACCTCGCAGACCTTGAGCGAGAAGGCTATTTTCAGAACATCCCGCGTTTTCTGGAGAATTACTCCCTCGGCACGATAGACATCATCCGACCGGTGACCGATCCGTTGAGCGAGACGGGCGGAATAGCGGTGCTTCGAGGCAACATCGCGCCTGATGGCGCGGTCATGAAGCGGTCGGCAGTGGTGAAAGAGATGCTGAAATTCGCCGGGCGCGCGCGTGTATTTGATGTCGCAGAGAAGGCATTGAAGGCGATTTATCAGAAAGAAATAAAGCCCGGCGACGCGCTCGTGATACGATATCAAGGCCCTCGGAGCAATGGCATGCCGGAGCTATTTTACATAACGGAAGCCATTTCATCCGACAAGACCCTCAATCGGAATGTGGCCTTGATAACTGACGGCAGATTTTCCGGCGGCTCCAAAGGGCCGTGCATCGGTCACGTGTCGCCCGAAGCTGCTGACAGAGGTCCAATCGCCGTCATCGAGGATGGCGACCGCATTCTCATCGACGTCGAAATCGGCCGGCTGGACTTAATCGGCACAGGCGAACGAGAGCATACGCCGACACAAGTCAAGCGAATCCTGAAAAAGCGCCTCGAGAAATTGCCGGAATACAAGCCGCCGGAGCGGGCCGGCCTGCTCGGCCTCTATACCGGCCGATGTGCGGCTGCCCATCTCGGAGCATACTTGCGGTAAACTCCGAGGACAGAATACCTATCCTTTTATGAAGAACAAAAGAGTTGCCATTTTCTCGGTCACGACATGCCGTGAGAAAGTGGGTATTATATCCCCGGGAGTGGAAGGAGAACGTGCTATGGTTGTTGCCCCACCCGATACAATCATGTGGAAGAACGGTCGTCTGAAGATAATCGACCAGACGAAGCTGCCGACGAAGCTCTCATACATCTATTGCGACACGGTTGAGGACGTGTGGCACGCCATAAAGCAACTGAAGGTACGGGGCGCACCGGCCATCGGGATTGCCGCCGCATTCGGCGTGCTGGTTGCTCTGCGGAATTCACGAGGCTCGACGTCCGAGGAACTCGTCGGGAAAGTGGATAAAGCCGCCTCCTACCTTGCGTCAGCGCGGCCAACCGCCGTGAACCTTGCGTGGGCCCTCGAGCGGATGCGCGCCGTCGCACACCGGATGAAGAAGCAAACGCCCACGAATATTATGACGGCCCTGAAAAAGGAGGCCCTCCTCATCCATGAAGAGGACCGGCTGCTGTGTCGCAAGATTGGCGAGCATGGCGCCAGGCTCATCCGTTCCGGCTCCACCGTGCTTACGCATTGCAATGCAGGCGCGCTTGCGACCGGCGGTATCGGAACCGCGCTTGCTCCTGTCTTTGTGACACATGCGCGCGGCAAGAGGGTGAGAGTCGTCGCGGATGAAACACGGCCGCTCCTCCAAGGCGCGAGGCTGACCGCATGGGAGCTCAAGCGGGCTGGCATTGATGTTACGCTGATTTGCGATAATATGGCGGCGCAGGTAATGCGTGAGGGGAAGGTGGACCTTGTGATAACAGGCGCCGACCGCATTGCAGCCAACGGCGACGTGGCCAATAAGATTGGCACGTACGGAGTGGCGGTGCTCGCGAAGGCCCACGGTATCCCTTTTTATGTGGCTGCGCCGAGCTCGACGTTTGACCTCAGTATCCGCAGCGGTAAAGAAATCCCCATAGAGCAGCGTCATCCGGACGAAGTGACCGAGGGGCTCGGAAGGCGGACAGCGCCGGACAGGATAGCCGTCTACAATCCCGCATTCGACGTGACACCTGCACGCCTCGTGACCGCGCTTATCACCGAAAAAGGAATCATTCGCCCCCCCTATCGTCGCACCATTGCCGCTGTCCTCTGTGGGCGCCCGCGGTCAAAGAAAAAAGCGACATCGAACGACAGCAGGAGAAGAGAGAAGGTCTCCTGATATGGCGAGGGCGATCCTCATAATACTTGACGGCGTCGGCTGCGGCGCGCTTCCGGACGCCGACAGGTACGGGGATGCCGATTCCAATTCGCTCGCCCATACGGCAGCTCGATGTGAGGGATTCGCGCTGCCGAATATGGAGCGCATGGGACTCGGCAACATCATCCCGATGGAGAGTGTGCCCCCTGTCAACGAGCCAACCGCTCATTTCGGAAAGATGGCTGAGCAGTCGCCCGGGAAAGACACAACAACCGGACACTGGGAGATGATGGGCGTCACTCTCACCGAGCCGTTTCCGGTATTCCCTGACGGATTTGACCGGGAGTTGATTGAACGGTTCGAGAAGGCAGTGGGCCGCAAGGTTATCGGGAACAAGCCGGCATCAGGTACCGAGATTATCAATGAGCTCGGCCCTCGCCAGCTCCAGACGGGCGAGCTCATTGTGTACACCTCTGCGGACAGCGTCTTCCAGATAGCCGCCCACCAGAGCGTTGTTCCTCTGGAGGAGCTCTATCATATCTGCGAGGTTGCCCGCTCGCTGCTCACAGGTGCGTATCAGGTGAGCCGGGTGATCGCGCGACCGTACATCGGACAGCCGGGCAGCTTTGAGCGAACGCCCGACCGAAGAGACTTCTCTGTCCGGCCGCCTGCTCCAACACTGCTCGATGAAATTCTCGATTCCGGGATGGAGGTGCAGGGTGTCGGCAAAATAGACGACATATTCGCAGGCACGGGTTTTACGGAATGTCAGCATGTGGATTCGAACACACACGGCATCGCGACCATTAGACAGACGATGCAGCGGCAGTTCGACGGGCTGCTGTTCGCGAATCTTGTGGATTTCGACATGAAGTATGGACATCGAAATGATGTCCATGGGTATGGCCGAGCGCTCATGGAATTTGACGCAGCCGTTCCAGAGTACCTGGCGCTGCTTGGGAGTGAAGAGCTCCTTTTCATTACTTCTGACCACGGTAATGACCCGACAACATTCAGCACGGACCATTCGCGGGAGTTCGTGCCGCTGCTTGTCACCTTCGGACACGGGACGCGCGGTTCCAATCTGGGCGTGCGCGAGACATTTGCGGACGTTGGCGCGACAATAGCGCAATTCCTTCATCTGACACCCCTGAGTGTGGGAACGAGCTTCCTCGCATCACTCTCTTGAACGATGGACGAGCGAAATCATGTCATAGTCACGATTGACGGGCCCGCTGGCGCCGGCAAGAGCACGGTGGCCAGGCTGGTCGCCCGCAGGCTGTCGCTCCTCTACGTCGACTCCGGCGCTATGTATCGGGCTGTCGCGTGGAAGGCGCTGAAGCTCGGTGTGGACATTGCCGATGAAGCCGCAGTCACCCGAGTGGCCGAGAACGCGCACATCGAGCTCCGTCCCGATGCCACAGGCACACGAGTATTTGCTGATGGAGAGGAAGTGACCTCGGCCATCCGGACACCGGCGGTGAGCGACGCGAGTTCAAGAATCGCGACTGTACCCGGAGTTCGGGAGGCGCTCGTCGAACAGCAGCGCCAGATGGGGCGCACACGAGGCCTCGTGATGGAGGGTCGTGACATCGGAACCGTGGTATTCCCGGACACACCCTTCAAGTTTTACCTCGAGGCTTCGCCGCGAGAACGCGCTCGCAGACGACAGAAGGACCTGGAGCAAGCCGGCTATCAGGTGAACATAGTCGAGCTGGAGGAGCAGGTGCTCGAGCGGGACCGACGAGACATGGCACGCTCGGTGGGCCCGCTGAAAAAGGCTGCAGACGCCATGTTTATTGACACGACCGACATGTCTATCGAGGAAGTGGTTCAGACGATTATCGCGCGGGTCGAGACATTCACGAAAGGCAGCGGACAATGAAACGGAGTGTCCAGATTGCCGAGCAGGCCGGTTATTGTTTCGGCGTCCGACGCGCACTCGACATGGTGAAGGAGCACCTTACCGGGCATGACAAGAGAGTGTATTCTCTCGGCCCGATTATCCATAACCCGCAAGTGGTCGAAGAGTTTCGCAAGAGAGGGCTCACGCCTGTGGAATCGCTCGCGAGCGTGAGTGAAGGCGTGCTGGTGATACGCTCGCATGGGGTGGAGAAGGAGCTTCTTGAAGAAGCGCACAGGAAAGGCCTCGAGGTGGTAGATGCCACCTGCCCGTTTGTCAAGAACGCCCAAAGGCTGGCTCGTCAGCTTTCGGAGGACGGCTATCAGGTGCTCATTGTGGGTGAGGAAGCGCATCCTGAGGTAAAGGGCATCCTCAGCTATTGCGGAGAAAACACGTTGGTGGTAAGCTCCGTGGAGCACCTGGAGGGAAAGGCGATCAGTCCGAAGGCGGGCATCCTTGCCCAGACAACTCAATCACAGGAGCGGTTCATCAAGATTGTCCATGCCGTTCTGCTCGTTGCATACGAATGCCGGGTCTTCAATACTATTTGTAACGCCACGCTGGCTCGTCAAACAGCCGCCGTCGAGCTTGCGGGCGCGGTAGACGTCATGTTCGTGATAGGCGGCAGGAATAGCGCAAACACCGCGCGTCTGGCCGAGTTGTGCCGCGCGGGCGGAACGACTACTTATCATATCGAGACGGCGGATGAAATTATGCCGGAGATGGTCAGCGGTAAGCAACGCATCGGAATAACGGCCGGCGCGTCCACTCCGAGCACACACATTGAAGCGGTCCAGAAGCGGCTGGAGCAAATCGACGGGTGAACCGCAAACAATTGGGAATGGGCCGGAAAACAACAGAGCGGAGCCGAGGAGCGCACGAGTGAACTTGCAATCCGAAAGAAACTGGGTCATACCGGAACCTGATTATGTGCTGGGGCAGAGCATGTCCGAGGCGCTTGGCTGCCCGCAGGTCATCGCACAAGTGCTGCTCAACCGGGGAATCAATACCGTTGAGCAGGCGCTCTCTTTTCTCAACCCCTCGCTGAATTGTCTCCATGATCCGTTCTTGATGGATGATATGTCCGTTGCCGTGGACAGGCTGAAGGAAGCCGTTGAACGCAAGGAAAAAATCCTCATATTCGGCGACTACGATGTGGATGGCATAGCGGGCACTGCACTGCTTGTGCATGAGTTGAGCGCACTCGGATGCCAGACGTACTATTATATTCCCAATCGTCTCGTCGAGGGGTACGGCCTGAATAAGCAGCAAGTGCTCAAAGCGCACGAGGAAGGCGTGGGGCTCATCATCACGGTCGACAACGGGGTGTCCAGCCATGATGAAGTGGAATTGGCCTCGAGCCTCGGCTTAGATGTCCTCATCTGTGATCATCATGAGCCCGAGGGCAAACTGCCCCGCGCGCTTGCGGTGCTCAACCCGAAAAGGAGCGACTCCTCCTATCCATTCCGCGACCTTGCCGGCGTCGGCGTCGCCTTCAAGCTTGCAACTGCACTGCTCGGCAGACTGCCCGAGAACCTTGACTTCACAGCACTCGGGACGATAGCCGATATCGTTCCCCTCGTCGACGAGAACAGAATCCTGGCCAAGGCAGGCCTGGAGATGATAAATACGTGCGGCGATATTCGGCCCGGGCTGGCTGAATTATGCAGAGTTTCCGGACTGCAGGGGCGTCAGGTCAACGCGGGAAACGTGTCGTTCCAGCTTGCGCCACGGCTCAATGCCGCCGGAAGACTGGGCGTGGGACAGCTCGGCATGCAATTGCTCCTGACCACATCGCAGCCGTTGGCGCAGCGCATTGCGCGCAAGCTCGATGAGGAAAACAGGAATCGGCAGGCCATCGAGGATGAGATTCTCAAGCAGGCGCTCGCAAAGCTCGAGCAGGAATTCAATCCTGAGCGGGACTTCTCCATTGTTCTGTCCGACAGTCGATGGCATCCGGGCGTGATTGGGATTGTGGCATCAAAGCTTGTGGAACTGTATCACAGGCCGACCATACTAATAGCAATGGACGGGCAAACCGGCAAAGGCTCTGCCAGAAGCATCCATAGGTTTCACATTTACGAGGCACTGAGTAAATGCAAGGAGCATCTGGCCGCGTTTGGAGGACATCGATATGCAGCCGGCCTCACAGTCGAGTCCGTCAGGCTCGATGCCTGCCGAAACGCGTTCGAGCAGATATGCAAGGACCAACTTGGCGAAGACGACCTGCGTCCGACGGTCAGGGCTGAGGCGGAACTGCAACTGGCGGAGATAACCGGCGAGCTCATCGACGGCCTTGAAAAGCTTGCGCCGCATGGGAATGCCAATCCAATGCCCGCGTTTGCATCGTTCGGCGTGTCACTGGTCGGCAAGATACGGGTAGTCCGCGGAGACCATCTCAAGTTCGCCGTGCGGCAGGCGGGCAGCAAGACGCTCCCCGTCATTGGGTTCAAGATGGCGGAATATGAGGAACTCCTAGCGGAACATCCGCTCATCGACGTGATATACACCCCGCAACTCAACACCTACCAAGGAACTACCTCAATCCAGCTCTCCCTCCGTGCAGTGCGCCCCCACCGCGCGTGATATTTTTCCCCCTTGGAGTGCTTTGACAGCCTCCATCGAAAGGTGTATGATATTTGTAGAGTTAGCATTTTCAGCGAGTTATGACTCGCTGTAAGGCATTGAAATGACAGAAGTAACAGCGATTCAGAAAGAAATCAAGAAGTATAATCGCAAGGCCGACTTGAGACTTGTCGAGCGCGCCTATGCGTACGCCCAGCAGGCGCATGCGGGGCAGGTGCGCCTCTCCGGCGACCCTTTCCTGAGTCACTGCACGAAGGTTGCGGAGATTCTTACCGACCTTCGCCTCGACACCACGACCATTGCCGCAGGGCTGCTCCACGATGTCCTCGAAGACACAAAGCACACCAAGGCCGAGCTCGAGGCGGAATTCGGGGAAGAGGTGGCTCGCCTGGTAGAGGGCGTCACGCAGATGGGGCGGCTCAAGTTCAAGGACAGCGAGGAGCACCAGGCAGAGAATATCCGGAAGATGCTGATTGCGACGGCCAAGGATATACGAGTGATTCTCATAAAGTTGGCCGACAGACTGCACAACATGCAGACGCTGAAGTATCTTCCTGAGAACAAAATCCAGTCTATCTCGGCTGAGACTCTCCAGATATATGCTCCCCTGGCGCACCGATTAGGGATCGCGAAAATCCGGTCTGAACTTGAGGATTTGTCTCTCCGCTATCTGAATCCGGACATCTACTATGAATTGTCCGGCAAGGTTGCCGAGAAAAAGGCACAACGCGAGAAAGAGATTCAAGACCTCTGCACGCTCCTCCATGCCGAGCTGAGAAAGGCGGGCATAAAGGCTGAGGTTACCGGCAGACCGAAGCATTTTTACAGCATTTATCGAAAGATGGTTGACCAGCGGAAGGATTTTGACGAGATATTCGACCTTCGCGCGCTGCGCATTATCACCAGGAACCTCCGTGATTGCTATGGAGCGCTCGGAATCGTGCATACGCTCTGGACTCCCGTGCCCGGAAGATTCAAAGATTATATCGCGATGCCGAAGAGAAACATGTACCAATCGCTTCACACGGCAGTGCTTGGGAAAGCCGGTGAGCGCGTCGAGATACAGATACGCACGGAGGAGATGCACCGTACGGCAGATAACGGCATCGCAGCTCACTGGCTCTACAAAGAGACGGGCGACGAATCCGTCGAGCGGTTTGACGAACGATTGCTCTGGCTCAGGCAATTGCTCGAGTGGCTGCAGGATTTGAAGGACCCGAAGGAGTTCATGGAGAGCCTGCGACTAGACCTATTTTCGGGCGAGGTCTATGTGTTTACGCCGAAGGGACGGGTCATCGAATTGCCGGCTGGCTCGACTGCGGTTGACTTCGCGTATGCGATTCACACGGACATCGGCAATCAGTGCAGGGCTGCTAAGGCGAACGGGCGGATGGTTTCCCTGAAATACCGACTGAAGCAAGGGGACGTCGTGGAAATCATCACCTCGAAGAAACAGACACCCCGCCGCGATTGGCTCGATTTCGTGCAAACTTCCCGCGCGCGGAGCAAGATACGACACTCGCTGAAAGTGCATGAAGAGGCGGAGGACGGCAAGCAGGCAGAAGAGAAAGAGGGACGCCCTCGCATCCAGAAGCCACCGGAGACTCAAAGAGCGACTCCCCCCCGACAGGCTCCGAGTGTTGGAGTGGCAGGCTTGAGCAACATAATGGTCCGTTTTGCAAAATGCTGCAATCCCCTGCCCGGCGACAAGGTCATCGGCTACATCACCCGCTCACGAGGCCTTTCGATTCACAGGGAAGGCTGTCCCAACATAGTAATCGACGACCCCGCTCGGCTGTTGAGCGTGAATTGGGACGGGAAGAAGCAGACGACGTATCCTGCCAGTATCAGGGTGAAAGCGACCGATAGGCCCAATCTCCTTGCCGACGTCCTCGCGTCGATACGCGAACTCAACGTAAACATCGCTTCGGCAAACGCGTATGGCCGTAATGACGGCACGGCAATTTGCGACTTCATTATCGAAGTGACTGACCAGAGCCACCTCAACACCATCATTTACGCCATCAGACAGGTTGAGGGTGTTTACAGTGTCAGGCGCAGTTCCCTCAAAGACAGCGCTTGAGACCCAGTCCGAATTTTGACCCCACCATAACGAACCCGAGTTTTTTAGGCTGATTTCCCCGCAAAAGGCGCCACGCGCGCAATTGTGAACCGCGAGAAAAATTCAGAGTGCAGCCGAGTAATGTGCGACTGGCAGCTAATCCTGTACTACTTCCGCCGTCAAGGGTTCGCTCTCGGGGACATCTTGGGCGGGATAGAGAAGGCGTTCTACGATTTTCCGGACGCAGGCCGCCGCTTTGCAATCGGGCTCTGCCACCATGAAGGGCACCAGTTTCTTAGCGGAGGCCCTCACGGCCGGGTCTTCAAACACGTGACCGAGGCACGTGGCGTCCACTGAGAGGTATTTCCCGATAATAGTCTTCAGTTTCTGGCCGAGGCGCGCCTCGCTCTCTGACGTTGTCATGTTCACGATGATGTTCGGCCTGAAGCTCGAGAGAACGGATTTCGCCTTCAGCCAGCATTGCGGGCTCAAAGATGCCAGCTCTCCCATGATTTCATTGATTGCGGAAATCCCTGCATCGCCGTCGGGGTTCATTCCGCGCTTGAGCAGGTCCATCACGACGGGATACGCCCGAAACTCCAGGCAGAACCGCCGATACAGGACATTCTTTACGAATCCATAGCTGTTAATGATGGAGGCCGGCTCCGCAGTAGTTACCAGAATGCCGGCATCGGTCATCGAGAAGAAATCCATGACATCGTAGGAACTGCCGGCGCCGATGTCCAGTATGATGCAGTCGGCGTTAAGGGAATAGATGCTGTTGATGATTTTCGCCTTCTGGGCGAACTTTGGATTTGCCTGGCCGGGCACGTTTCCGGCACTGCTGATGAACCGAACGCCGGGATATTCCGTGGGAACGACGATCTCATCAATCCTCTTCGTGCGGCGGGAGAGAAAATCGCTCATCACATATGCGGGCGATTGCACTCCCAGATACGTATGGAGATTCGGCCCTCCGAGGTCGGCGTCAACGAGTATGACGTTTTCACCCGACCTACCAACTTCCATTGCAATCGCGCAGGCAATCACGCTCTTTCCGACGCCGCCCTTGCAGCCGGCAATCGTGATGATTCTGCGCAACCCGTCTGGCACGCCCTTTCGCATGGACAGCCTTCCCCCCGGCCCTGCCCGTTCATCCCTTCTTGCGACCGATGAATATCAGATTCTCGAGGTCTTCTATGTCAAGCTCACCGACGGATGAGCGCCCTCTGTTTTTTTGGTCGCCTCTAACGGCTTTCTTGAGATCGCCCAGTATCCCACTCATCTTCGAGGAAAGCATTTCCTGTTTCTCGTGCAACTCAAGAAGCCTTCTTTTGAGACGCTCCACTTCCTCAAGCTGCACCGGTGACTTGACGAAATTGTCTTGGCTTTCCCTTCGAGACCTCTGTGAGTCTTCATTACTGTGTTCAGCGATAAATGACGCCGGAGCCTGGTCTTCCTTCGGAGTAAATTGTGGCTTCCGCTTACCCAGAGCCATATATTCCCGAGCACTGCCCACCTCCGCGTCGGAGATGACCACGTCCCTCACGTGAACTTCCTCCGCGGGATCATAGTGAGGCACGTCTTCCATGGGAAGCGGCTGGCCGTCTTCCAACTCGTGGGGCGGCTCGGCTTCATCCGTTTCGTCCAAGACCTTCTCCTCGACGTCCGAGGCAGGCGGCTCCTCTGCCGAAGACTCCATCGCAGCCATGGCTCGTGCGAGTTTATCGCGAAGGTCGTCGCTCTGTTCGATAGTCTCCTGCTCCGGCAATGAAGCGTCATGCCCCGATGTCTCGCCCGGAGGTTCCCGTACAGAATCCACATCAGCAACCCTACCGGAGGCTTGTTCGAACATCTCATCATCATCTATTTCGGCTTCATCGGACTCTATGTGCTCGACGCCTTCCTCGATGGGTTTCATCCGGGCCATCAATGACTGATAGCGAGAGTTCCATGCTTCCAGTTGACCGCCGTCGAGTGCGCGTATGCCCGGGGCGGCGTCCCCGAGTGCGTCTTTGAAGATGGTTATCAAATCCCGAACGAGCGCTATCCCCTCTTCATCAAGGATGAGCCTTTTCTCGGAGACCGTCTGAAAATAGGCCATGACTTGTCCGGTAGCCTGGGCAAGCTCCTCCTCATGCACCGTTTCTGCTTCCGCCTGAAGGAGCGATACTTCAGTGGTCGCTTTTTGGACAAGCACGGAGCAATCGATCGTTTGCCGCAATGCCAGGTTCATCGACTGCAAGAGTTTTTGCAGATTAATCAGGTGCAGGAAAATTTTTCCGCTCTTGCGAGGCTGGACGGCCTGCTTTGAAGCGATCGAGGGCCGAGGAGGTGACGCTGGAGAAGGCTGCCGTTCTCGTTTGAACCAGTTAAGCGGATTGAGGGAAAATCTTGCCATCTGATTAGCGCTCGCTCACAGGAGATGCCACAGAATACGGTACATATTACTTCTGTACCATTAAAGGCGAAAAAATTATACCGCACAAAAGAGGAAATGTCAAAGATTGTAACGCTGCCCTTGAAGAAGATGCTGTAACACCAATGCAGCGAATTTGTGGAGGTCTCGACAAGCCGATGAACGCGGGGAGAAAAGCGACAGGAACAAGACGAAATGATATGAGAAGTGAGGCGAGTTGCGGGTCAAAGAAGCAAAAGGCGCTGAACCGAACAGGAGCAAAGAGAGAGTCTCGGATCACAAAATGCCACAAGCTACGTTCCTTGGCATCCTTTGGGGTGCGTAGCCGCTATTCGTCTTATCCACGGCATTCGTGACCGGACTCTTCCCCCCGGGAATATCTCAATCAAGTCATTGCTTCTTATCCACGCACCACTTCACGCCGCCGCGGCAGGCGATGAGGAGGAACACGAAACAATAGAGGATCGCTAGTTCGCCCTTGTTGATGATTGGGAAAAACTGCGTCCCGAGCTGGAACTTCCAGTGGAACTGGAAATAGGCGACGGCCATCTCGCCGCTCGCCAGAAACGCCGCCCAACGAGTCAGGAGACCCACCATCACAAGCAAGCCGCAAACAAGTTCTATAAGCCCGCCAAACCAAAGTTGGGATCCGATGGGGGGCTGGAAATCCGTGAGAATCCCGAAAATCTTCTGGGCTCCGTGAAATGAGAACATGAGCCCCGCCATGATGCGGAGCAGGGAATAGGCGTGGTCGCTGTACTTGGCAAGCCGGTTCACTGATAACCTCCTTTGCGCAGCCCTCGTGCATTTCTTGAACTATATCGTTATCTGCCTGAGGATGTCTTGCAGCACTGAGGCCGACCGTTGCAGCGCGCGCAGTTCATCTTCCGCCAGAGGCGGTTCGAGAACGTGGTGCACCCCTTCCCTGTTCACGATTACGGGAACACTCATGGCGACATCGCTGACGCCGAATTCGCCCTTAAGAGGGACGGAGACCGTGAGAACGCTGTTGGAATCGCGCACTATGGCTGCCACGATGTTTTCGAGCGCCAGGCTGACGGCGAAATTCGTTGCGCCTTTTGATTCAATCACATGATAGGCGGAATCCCGCACGGCGTCGGCGATGCGTTTTCGTTGCTCAGAACCGCAATCGATCTTACAAATTGAGCAGTAGTGGAGTATGGGAATTCCGCCGATGTGGGTGAGGCTCCATGCGGCCACTTCGCTGTCGCCGTGCTCGCCGAGTATGTAGGCGTGGACGTTGCGCGAGTCCACGTTGCAATGCCTGCTCAGCATGAATCGAAGCCGGGCGCTGTCAAGCACGGTTCCCGAGCCGATAACTTTGCCGGAGGGGAGGCCCGAAATTCTGTAAGCAACTTGCGTGAGTATGTCAACGGGATTCGTGACCATGAGGATGATGGAGTCCCGTGTGTACTCCATCACCTGCCTCATAATCTCTTTGCATATCGTGGTGTTTCTCTGCACGAGGTCGAGTCTCGTTTCGCCCGGCCTCTGTTTGGCGCCCGCCGTGATGACAACAATGGACGCTCCGGAGCAATCGGAATACTCGCCTACTCTGACTTCCACATGAGGAACGAAGAAAAGGCCGTGATTGAGGTCCATCGCCTCGCCCTCGGCCCGGTCCCTGTTAGCGTCGAGGAGTACAATCTCGCCGACGAGACCGCTGCGCATCATTGTGAAGGCGAACGTCGAGCCGACCGCGCCGGCTCCAACTATGACTATCTTTGCCTGTTTCATCTTAGAAATCGTCCGCGCCGGCGAAAAAGACGGCGCGCAAATCCCTCATGCAATTCCATGTTCGGGTCTGTTTTTTGCGCAGGCATGCGAATGAATTCGCACCTACAGGGCCTCGGTCTGTGCGCTCAACTGCGGCGCTGAATCCTTATCGACGTTCTGGGCGCTATTGTCGGTTGCATCAGGCTTCTATGCCCGCCATTCGCTTTGCCATTTTGGCATATTCGGCCAAGGGCGCCTCGAAGAGAATCATCATTTTCTGGGCCTCCATAGACCCTTCGGCATGGACGGTGGTCACTTCCATGTGGCCGTGTTCGGCCGAAGCGACCATTCGATGCGCTTGCTGGATGAGGCGCAGGCGTTCTTCCGTGGTGAACTTTTCGGAGCCGCCAAGGTAGTGGTCCATATAGCCGTGAATATCCGGGTTGTTCCAATCTTTATATGTGGGAACCGTGGTTATGATGCCACCCGCGATGTCCTGGATCAGTTGAATGAAGCTGTGGTAATTTCGCGCGAAGTGAAGCTTGGCCATATTGGCAATCAATGGGTTCGGAACAGCGATTTCACCATACATGATGGGGTCTTTTGCGGCTGCGCGTGTGAGCGCCTTGAGCGTCTCGACGTATGCGGCCAACTCGGCGAGCTTTCCCCGTATATGACCGGCTTTTTCGAGGCCGTTGGCCTCAGCCATGGCGATGCCGCAGCCAGCCATCAGTTCGACGATGGGAATCTTGTAGCTGATTGCGGTAAAGCGGTGGAAGCTCGCAAATGTGTACGCCAAAAGCATCGAGAACTGCCACTCACCGCACATGAAAACCCGTTCCCATGGCACGAAAACGTTATCAAAAACTATCATCGCCTCTGACAGCGCGCGAACGGGTGCGCCGCTGGGGAATTCATACGGCGTTTTCTCACCGCGGCCCGGCCGGCATATCATCGTGATGCCCTTTGCGTTTGCGGGAATGGCAAAGCTGAGCGCATAGTCGGCCTCATCCTCGCGCATCTGCCGCGTTGGTGTGACAATGATCTCGTTCGCAACGGGAGCGCTCGTTATGTGCAGCTTGCAGCCTTTCACGACGATGCCGTCCTTCTGCTTATCCACCACGTGAAGATAGTAATCCGGGTGCTTCTGTCGTGACGGCGGTTTTCCCCTGTCGCCCTTGGCATCAGTGACTGCGCCGCACATCGCGAGGTCGTTTTTCTTGATGTGGCGGAGATAGTTTCTTGCCCGCTCCTTGTACTCCTCGTTGCCCATCTGGTCAGCCACGACCATGACTGCGTTCAAGCAATCGGTGCCGACGTCCTTGCCGAACGGCAGACCGCCGGTGATCCTGATGGATTGAGCGATCATTTCACTCCGTTTCTCAAGGTCTTCCACGGTCGTGGGGGTCTTGAAAAAGCGACTGATCGGCTCACCGGTTTCATTGTCCTTGGCTACAAACAAATCGCGAATATGCGGATCCTTTGACTCTGTGAGGACAAAGTCCTGCGCAACAGTCTCGACGGACACTCTGAGAATCGGGTGCTTCGTTACATCCTCGACCTTTTCTCCCAGAATGTATACGCGCCTTCCGTCACGCAGGCTTTCACGGTATTGGTCCGGGGTCTTAAGCGCCATTTCTTTTATTCTCCTCTCTCACGGTTTTTGGTTTCATGAATCCTGGCCACGCGAAACAGCGTTGTACGATGGCCCTATTATATTGGCATTCAGTGGTTCGGTCAATTGGCGAGAGCACCTTGTGTGTAGCACACCTTGAAACAGCAAATCCAGTTTACATTCTTGTCGTTTCATGGTAGAATACGTCAATTTTAGAAGCGCGGCGTGACACTCCTCAACAATTCCTTCCGGGAAGCGGCAGAGGCATTGTCTAACGGTCGGTCGTGAATCCATGAACTAGGGCAGCGCGCGAGGAATATACCATGAAGTATTGGAGAACCCCGCTGGACCTGCACACGATTCAGGTGAGCAAGGGAAAGGTGGTCATTATCGAGGAACGCTGCAAAGGGTGTCAGTTATGCATTCAGTACTGCCCGCGAGACGTGCTCGAGATGTCGAAAGCATTCAACCCGAAGGGATACCATTATCCGGAAGTGGTTAACGAATCACAATGCGTGAACTGCCATTTCTGCGAGGTGCTGTGCCCTGATTTTGCAATTTTCTCGGTCGAGGCAACCGAGAAGCAATGATAGGTGATTTTACCGCAAAGACGCAAAGAACGCGAAGAGAAATGAAAGATGCCGGTGAACCAGAGATTTCTTGGATTTCCTGTTTTGGCGTTCGTCTACGGCTCCTCTTGCCTTCTTTCCGTCTCTGTAATTCCAATCCAAAATCCAAAATCTAAAATCCAAAATCGATTCGGAGATTACGTTGGCTGCTAAGACGGTATTGACCGGCACTCATTTCATGAACGGTGACTACGCTTGCTGCGAGGGAGCGATAGCGGCTGGGTGCCGCTTCTTTGGCGGGTATCCCATCACGCCGGCAACCGAGGTTGCCGAACGCATGTCCTCGCGCCTGCCCGACATCGGCGGCATATACATACAGATGGAGGACGAGCTTGCATCGATGGCCGCGGTGCTCGGAGCCAGTTGGGGCGGAATGAAGGCAATGACCAGCACCTCCGGTCCCGGATTCTCGTTGATGATGGAGAATATCGGACTCGGCATCTGCACCGAGACTCCGTGCGTGGTCTGCAACGTGCAACGCGCCGGACCGAGTACCGGCCTGCCCACACTCGTCGGACAGGGCGATATGATGCAGGCACGATGGGGCTCACACGGTCATTATGAGATCATCGCGGTCGCGCCTTCGAGTCCGCAGGAAATGTTTGACTTCACCATCCGGGCGTTCAATCTGAGCGAGCAATATCGGCTGCCGGTGATGATAATGGCCGACGAGGTGGTCGGCCACATGACAGAAAAAGTGGTGATTCCTCCCGAGGACAGCATCGAGCTTGTCCCCCGTCGCAGGCCGGCTGTTCCTCCGGAGAAATTCCGCCCGTTCAAGCCCGACCCCGACGGCGTGGCCCCGATGGCCAGCTTCGGAGACGGATATCGGGTTCACATTACGGGTTTGACGCATGACCAGCGAGGCTATCCCGTGATGGACGCAATCGCGCAGGAAGACATGGTGAACCGGATTGTGGGGAAAATTCGGAATAATCTTGATGACATCATCCGCTACGAGACCGCTGACATGGACGACGCCGAGATCGCGGTGGTCGCGTATGGAATCGCCGCGAGGTCTGCCCGGCGCGCCGTTCGAGAAGCTCGCGAGAAGGGACTGCGCGCAGGACTCCTCAAGCTCAACACCGTCTGGCCGTTCCCGGAAAAGCTGATCCGGGAACTGGCCGGCAACGTCCACGCCATGATCATGCCGGAGATTAATTATGGACAGATGGTGCTGGAGCTCGAGCGTTGCGCCGCAGGGCGGTGCACTGTGCGATTAGTTCCGCATGCTGGCGGTTCCATTCACAGCCCGAAGACGGTCCTCAATGCGATCGAGACAGCACTGAAGGAGGCATAATGGGCGCGAAACGAGGCAGGAAGCCGGCGCTGAGACATCCTCAGGATGATCTGCTGAGAACCGACCGCATCCCGCATATCTGGTGCTCCGGCTGCGGAATCGGCACGGTTTTCAGTTGCGTGCTATCGGCCATCAAGAAGTCCGGTCACCCGCTTGACGATGTGGCCATGGTATCAGGCATCGGCTGCACCGGCCGGATGGCCGGCTACGTCAAGTTGGATTCGTACCATACGACCCACGGACGCGCTATCCCGTTCGCTACCGGCCTGAGGCTTGCACGGCCTCAGGGCAAAATACTCGTGTGTTCGGGCGACGGCGACCTTCTGGCTATCGGAGGGAATCATTTCATTCATGCGGCCCGGAGAAACATTGATATTACCGTCGTGTGCGTGAACAATTTCAATTACGGTATGACGGGCGGCCAACTTGCGCCGAGCACTCCGTTCAACGCGCGGACTACGACGAGCCCAATCGGTTGCCCGGAGGAACCATTTAATTTCTGCCACATGGCCGCCGCGTCCGGAGCCGTGTACGTCGCGCGGTGGACGGCCCTGCACATCCGGCGATTGACCGATTCTATCAGCGAGGCACTGCAGAAACGCGGGTTCAGCTTCGTGGAAGTTCTTTCACCGTGCCCGACCTCATTCGGCCGGCGAAACAAGATGGGCAAGGGATTGGACATCGTGAAGTACTATCATGACAAGTCGGTCATTCGAAACAATATCGACCCAAAGGAAGCGACGTTGGATTTCAGCACCAACCTCGTGGTGGGAAAGTTCGTCGACATCGAGCGTCCGACGTTCCTCGACAATTATCAGCTAATAAACAAGCGGGAACTGCCGGCATGGCCCGCCAGCACGGATAAAGGTGCAGGCAAAAAGGCGGCGGGGTTAGTGTGATGGCACCACAGCACGAAAAGGAAATACTCATAACCGGCTTCGGCGGACAGGGCATAGTGCTGGCAGGCAACATTTTGGGCAAGGCTGCTGCAATTCATGACGGCAAGCATGCGACCCTCACTCAATCCTATGGGCCGGAAGCCCGCGGCGGTTCGTGTTCGGCGCAGGTCATGATAAGCGACGAGGAGATTCTCTTTCCATATGTTGAACAGCCTCAGGTGCTGGTTTGCATGAGTCAGGAGAGCTACACCAAGAATATCGGTCTGCTCGGTCCCGGCGGTCTTCTCATCTGGGACACGGACCTCGTTCAAACCGGGGAACATGACCCCAATTGGGTCACATATAGCATCCCGGCAACACGATTTGCAGAAGAGCTGGGCAGTGAGATGATGGCCAACATCGTCATGCTCGGCTTTCTGTCGGCGGTGAGCGATCTGGTCAGCGTCGAGGCACTTCGCCAAGCGGTGCTCAGCTCGGTTCCACCGCAAACGAAAGACAAGAACGCCAAAGCCTTCGAGCGCGGCCGCGAATACGGTGAAGCCATCCTGAAGAGCGTGGCGATGCAGGACGAAAGCCGGAACAGGGATGACAAAACGTAAGAGAAAAGAGAAGCCGAGGGAGGCCGTATTACTCGTTGGCTCAGGCTATGGCGCTCTTAAGGTTGCTGAAGACCTGGCGCAATCGGGCATTCCGGTCGTTTGGGTGACACGCGCAGCGCATTTCCTCAAGCTGCCCGGAGGAATCAGTAGCTTCGGGGAATGGCCCGACGACATCAACTTTCAGTTCAGACCCTTATACCTCCGGGTCACCCGCCACAATCTCGTCACACCTTTGACCGGCGCACGGTTGGAAACGCTCTCGCGAGAGGAAAACGGTTTCCGCGCCGCCATAGTGCAGGACCCGCAATACATTGATTATGACCTGTGCACCGGGTGTGGACGATGTATGGAAGTGTGTCCCCTAAGCCAAAGCGCGCATCCCCCGCTCGCCCGCAGCCCTGCCTACTGTCCGTCGCGTGCGCTCGAGTTGGACAAGCGCAAGCTGGGAGCATGCCGTGTGGCATGTCCGCTTGGGGTCAATGTTCAGGCATACCTGGCGCTGACCGCGGAATCCCGTTTTGAAGAGGCCCTGCGTGTGATCAAGGAGGACAACCCGCTGCCCGGCATTTGCGGAAGAGTGTGCCACCATCCGTGCGAGCAGTCATGCAGACGCGGAGAGCTGGACCAGGCAGTGGCTATTCGAGACATAAAGCGCTTCCTTGCCGATTATGAGGCCGAACACGAGCCTGTGGGATTTACGAGTGATGCAACGAGACGGAGCGAGCGCGTCGCGGTGATTGGCTCCGGGCCGGCGGGCTTGACTGCCGCCCACTTCCTTAATCAGGCTGGTTTCCCGGTTACGGTATTTGAAGCGCTGCCGGAAGCCGGGGGAATGTTACGCGCGGGCATCAACGCGTTTCGGCTCCCCCGATGTGTGCTGGATACAGAGATACGAGCTATCGAACGGTCCGGCGTGGAGGTCCGCAAGAACAGGAAAGTCAGCGGCACGGATGCTCTCTTTGAGCAAGGATTCAAGGCAGTGCTGCTTTGCACGGGCACTCATTGTGACTTGCGTCTGAATATTCCGGGAGAGGAGCTTGATGGCGTTGTCCACTGCGTCAAGTTTCTCAGCGGCGTCAATCTTTACCGTACGGGTGAGGTCGGACGACGCACCGTCGTCATCGGAGGCGGCAATTCGGCGATGGATGCCGCGCGAACCGCTCTCAGGCTTGGAGCAGAGAGCGTCACTGTCGTCGCGATAGAGACCGAAGAAGAGATGCCCGCCCACCCGCGCGAGATTCGAGAAGCGCGGGAGGAGGGAGTAACGTTTGAGCTGGGGGCCGCGCCCATTGCCTTCAAGGGCGATGGCGGCCGGATTCAGCGAATAATCTGCCGAGCGGCTCACTGGAGCGAGGCCGATTCGAATGGCGCGCGCCGGATCGAATATGATTCCGATGAAACATTTGCGCTCGAGGCCGACACGGTAATCGTTTCTATCGGTCAGAGACCGGACCTCGACGAGACAGGTCTGTCAGCGGAGCTTGCCGCCGGTCGGGGGGGCAGAGTCGTAGTCGATGAGCGTTCCACGACGTCGCGCAAAGGAGTATTCGCGGCCGGCGACGTTGTCACCGGCCCGACCACGGTGATCGACTCCATGGCAGCGGGCAGACAAGCGGCCGGCCGGGTCATCGAGTATCTCACGCACAAGCCGTTCCCGTCATTCGAACTCACTGCGGACACTCGCGGCGTGGGTGAGTACCTGGATATCTCAGAGGATATCCCCCGGCGGTGGAGGCCGGAGATGGCCCAACGACAGCCCAAGGTGCGGCGGCGTGACTTCGACGAGGTGGATTTCGGTTTCACTGCAGAGCAGGCGGTGGCCGAGTCGCAACGATGCCTCCAATGCAGCGCCTGCTGCGAATGCCGCGTGTGCGAGACCGTTTGCGCCGATATCGGAGCGGTTGACCATTTTCGCAGGCCAAAGACGCTGGAGGTCGTGAGCCCGGCAGTCATTGTGGCCGATGCCGACGAATTGCCAAGCACGGACATGGTCGAGCAGCAAGGAATCTACCGAGTCGCAGACTTCAAGAGCGGCGGCACGCTCGTGGACGTGCTTGTGGCCGGCTGCGCATCCGCCGGTCAGGCGATGACCGAGGCCGCGCGGCTCAGGGCGACAAACTCGCCAGCCGCGTCAAAGGCGGTGGATCTCCGAGATGATGGCCGCCTTGGGTTTTTCGTGTGCTCATGCAACGGCGCTATGGCGCCCGCCGCAGTGGTAGAGCGCATCCGGGAGGATGATCCTGACTTTCAGAGCTTTGGCGTTCATGACCTGCGACGCACGTTTTCGACCGGCCTGAACCGCGCCAAGTTCGATGATCGCTCCCATTTTCTGGAGCAT
>QZKI01000070.1 GCA_003598055.1 Candidatus Abyssobacteria bacterium SURF_17
CAATTAGAAATCCATGGTCGCCTTGGCCCATGACTGTCAGTTAGTCGACGGTATCTTCGGACGAGGTAAGTCTCGCACCAAGATCTTCTAATCAGAAACTAGCCGTCTTGCTCCAGCCAATCTAACATGGCAGAGATACTCGCGGTGGCCAGAGCGATGCTGGTGTCGGCAGCTCCGTAGTAGAAACGGATAGAGTCGCCATCGGGGAGAACAGTGTAGCCACAAGGGAATACTACATTTCCGACGTCACCATGCAACTCGTAGGATTCTTCGGGACCGAAGATCCATTGACTCCCTCGTTTTAGGCACACCTCAGGGTTTTTCAGGTTGAAGAGTGCGAGCCCGAGTCGATAGATCGCACCCGCTGCGGTTTGTCGCACGCCGTGGTACATCACGAGCCAACCCCTCGGTGTCTCTATCGGAGGAGGAGATAGTCCAACCTTGTTGGCATCCCACCATCCCCCAAGCCTGGCCTCCATCATCAGTTTATGACCACCCCAGTGGGTTAAGTCCGATGAGTAAGAGACCCACATGTGCGCTCGGGGCGAACTGACCGGTCGGTGGATGAGCGCCCACCGGCCGTCGATGCGGTGCGGCAGCAGAGTAGCATCTTTGTCCTCCGGGGACATTACGATCCCGTGGCGTTTGAATTCGTGGAAATCCACGGTGGTTGCGAGTGCGACGCCCGGCCCGTCGCGGGTGAAGGCGGTATAGACTATGACATACTCGCTCAGCTCCGGAACATAGGTAATACGTGGGTCTTCAAGCCCCCAGATTTCTTCAGGAAAGTGTTCAGGGTCGGCCGCCATGGTCGGATGGGGATCAATCCGCCAGCCGTCCACGCCGTTGGCTGAGCGAGCCGCGCAGAGGTGAGACAGACCGCGCCGATCCTCGACGCGACATAAGAGCAGGGTCGTACCGTCGGCCAGGAGGGTGGCGCCGGGATTAAACACACTGTGGACCGGATAGGGCCAGTCGGCGGCGGTCAGGATCGGATTGGACTTGTGACGGCGAAGCAGTTCGGTGTGATTATTGGTCATCGGGATCGCGTCTCCACAGGCAAAACAGTGTTCTCCGCCAGGCGCAGTTCCAGTAGGGACTGGAGGAAGGCGAGGGTAGACTCCGCGCCAAGGTTCTCGTTAGGGCGGTCGGGATGCAAACCATCGCGGCACCCACCCGTTGTCGGGTCGTAGATCGACAGATTCAGGTCGTTGCGTCCGAGAAACCATTCGAAAGCGCGTTGGGCTTCTTTTCGCCAGCGGTCGTCCTGCGTTATCCGGTAAGCTTCGAGACAGGCCGACACCATGGCCTGACCCTCGACGGGCTGCTGATCGAAGCGGGCGCGTTCACCATCTTTCTTGTAGAAACCATTGGACCCAATAGGGACAAAGTGCCCCCCCTTGCTGGCTCGCTGTATATTGGCGAGCCAGGAGAGGGATTCCAGTCCGGCCTCAATCATCCCCGCACTCTGAACTGATTGCCCGCAAATGAGAGAGGCGTGTGATAGTACGGCATTGCAGTAGCTAAGTCCCTTTTCGTACCATCGCCAGTTGTCCGAGCGACAGCGCTGGTACAAGGCTAGAAGTCGCCGGGACAATTCGTCCTGGACCTGATCGGCGCGACGGTCACCAGCGAAACGTCGCAAATACTCATGAATGCCAATGAGCGCAAAAGCCCATGCCCGCGGGCTACTGGTGCCGAGAATGGCCGGTAGTGCCCGCTCAAACAACCAGCCCGCCATGCTATGAAGCGCAGGTGTATGAGAGCGACCCAACACGGTGCCGAGAGCCCATAGTGCGCGGCCATGACTGTCATCCGAACCCTTCTCCTCCGACCAGGAACGCTGGTAAGTCATGAAGTTTCGAAAGCGTCCGGTCTCAGAATTATATGCGTACCAGATGAAGGCGAGATAACGAGAGGCCAATCCGAAGGCATCTTGATTCCCCACGTCCTCAAGAAGAGCACTCACGATAAGCGCACGGGCATTGTCGTCCGTCGTGTACCCCTCATGGTAGTTTGGCACGGTGAAGATGGCGTGCTGTAGAATGCCGGTCTCATCCGTCATATTGCGCAAGTGATCAAGCTTAAGAGGAGGGAGCTCACCGGGATGTTTGTCCAGAGCTTTGACCGCAAAGCCCGGGTTGCTGAAGTGACGCCGTTCGGCTCGGGCGCGTTCGAAAGTCTCGCAGTAGCGCCGCGCGACCTGCGACCAGATCATCTCCCTCCCGAATAGGTAGGCGCGTTTGCGCATCGCATGACGTCCGGCGTCGTCATTCAATAGCTCAATGACTCTCTGAGCGAGCGCCGGCGGGTCTCGAAACGGCACCAGGATGCCGCGATCCTCAGCCAGCATCTCCTCCGCATACCAGTACGGTGTCGACACAACGGCTTTGCCGGCACCTAACGTGTAGGCGAGTGTGCCGGAAGTGATCTGCGCCTGGTTGAGATAGGGCGTGATGTATATATCCGCTGCTCCAATAAACTGAATCAGCTCTTCCAAACTGACAAAACGATTGTAGAAGATGACATTGCTCTCCACGCCTCTTGCACGAGCCAGCCACTGCAGTGACAGTCGATATGCCTCTCCGTCGATCGCCTTTACATGAGGATGGGTCTCGCCCAGGACTATATAAACTACGTCAGGATGAGCGGCCACAATCGCAGGAAGTGCGTCAATGACATGCTCGATCCCCTTACTTGACGAAAGCAGTCCGAAACTGAGCAGGACCATCTTACCTTCGGCTCCAAACAAGTCCTTGTGAAAGCTCGGGTCAACAAAAGGCACATCCGGGATGCCGTGGGGGATAAAATCGATTTTGCTCGACGACACACTATAGATGTCTGTCAGGTAACCTTTGCCGCGCTGGCTCATGACTACGAGGCGGTCCGAGAGATCGGCAATTTCCTTCAAAACCGACCGCTGATCCGCATCCGGCTCGACCAAGATCGTGTGCATAGTCGTGACTATCGGCATGCGCAACTCACGCAGGAGAGCCAGAATGTGGCTGCCGGCCCGACCGCCGAAAATGCCGTACTCGTGCTGCAAACAGACGAGATCGACATTGTTGATATTCAGAAAGTCGGCGGCACGGCGGTAAGACTCAATATCCTTTTCGGTGAGCTCAAAACGAACGCGACTGGGATACTCATAACCAGCAGCGGTGTCATTGACGGGAAGTGCGATGCAGGTGGTGTCCTTATTGTCTAACGCGACGGCTTCACACAGATCGGTGGTGAAAGTAGCGATGCCGCAACGACGCGGCAGATAATTGCCGACGAACGCGATTCTCTTGATGAACGCGCCAGTTGCGTCGTTCTCCGTAACCGACATCTAGACGGTCACTCCGCTTTCCTTGACCGTCAGCGCGCAACCATCTATCTTGTCACCATTGAGTGCCGAGATCGCTACGGACGCCTGATTGTCGCCAGGCATTTCTACAAAACAGAAGCGATAAGTAGCACTGTCGGCCGGTTGTTCGTGGATGCTGATTTTACCGACAGCACCAAAACGTGCGAACGCCTCACGAAGTTGAGGCTCGGACGTTCTGGGCGACAAGTTACCGACGTATATATTCACGTGCCTCTCCGTCAAATATCCTGAAAAGTAATAACTGTAGACTTGAAACATTCGTATTCATGTTCGACGAACTGCCCAGAACAACGCTCCGCCAGAAGGTGACGCAAATCGCTTAGCGGCCGGACCGAGCTCGAGCCGTTCTTCTGTTGTGGGCGGCTAACTCGCCGGCGAGAAAGCCCGGAATCAACCCGATTAAGATCCATGCTACTATCGACATGCCCGGTTACTCTCGTATCAAGGGCCAGGGAAGGCGCAACTGTGTGCTTGGCTCTTTGGGAGAGGTTCGGTGCTGCTCCAAGTTATCCGCACGACCAGAACAGCGGATTCTGCCTGCTGCCCTTAAGGTCATGCCCCTATTCCTCTTGTACCTTCAGCACGTGTCCGTCCAGCGGCTTGCCTTGCATCTCTGCGATGGCGGCCTGGGCATGCTCATTGGACGGCATCAGCACCTGACCGAAGCCTTTGGCCACACCGTGAACTTTGTACGGACTGATAGTGACACGCGCAACCGTGCCGAAATTCTCGAAACACGAGCGGAGATCCGACAAAGAGGTGTCGGGCGACAGGTTACCAACGTAGATATTCATGATACAACTCCTTTGCTCTCAAGAGCAGGTCGCAGAGTTCTCTGTCACAAATGCCTAAGGGGCTCGTCCGGCGCGCTACGGCGCCGCGGTCACCTTATCGATGATTTGACAAGGATTGTTTTGCCAGAGCAAGGCTTGAAAAACAATCAATTCGGGGACACTGACTCTGTATACATAATACGTTCAACTACATCAAAGGCCTACGAATATATTCTGGTGAATACAAATAAGTGACGCCGAGGAGTGCTGAGTGCCCGGGAAGTATAAGCGGGAAAGGCACTTCTACGCGCACGGTTGATTGTTTCTGCCTGACGTTACATTTTCAGGTGTTCGTACTATTAGCGCCAGAGATAATCGGCTAGACAGTGGAGAAGTCAGGCGTGGAAACAATCCGAGTATTGATAATAGAAGACAATCGTTTTCTGCGGGAGGGCATCCTCGCCATGCTCAACGGACAGCCGGATATCCGGACGGTGTCCGCGGCCGGCAACGGTGATGCTCTCACGAAGGCGAAACGAATGAAACGCCAGGTAGTGCACCTCGATGTAGGTCTGAGGAGCCGGAACAGCCTGCGGATCGCGGAGCTTATCAAAGCTGAGTAACTAAAGGCCGAGATCGTCGTGATGGATCTAATGCCCGTGCAGAGCGAGGTTATCGAATTCGTAAAAACGGGCGTCGCGGGGTTCATTCTAAGGAACGCTACCATCGATTATTTTCTGCACACCATCCGGTCGGTGGCTGAAGGGAAGAGAGTACTACCGCCACCATTGGCCGGGTCGCTGTTTTCTCACATTGTCGAATACGTATTACAGAGCGGCAGAGCGGCCCTCCAGTGAGCGTCGCAAGTAACTCAATCCTAGGGACTAATCCCCTTTTCAATCCTTCGACCGATTGTCCGGTTCCTCGACTTGCATACATTGAATCAATAGAGGCGAGGCAGGCGAACTCAGAGAGCGCCTGTCCAGAGGATGTCCAGTGACCAAAAAGGGCAATTCCTAACGCGCCTATGTGCCCGGAAACCGGCTCTTGTGGGCCTTGCGACATGCAAAGAGTAGAACAGGAGATAGGCATATGTTTACCATTACGAAACGATCGGGAAAAGAGGAAGCGTTCCAGAAGGACAAGATCCTAAATTCGATGAGGAATGCCGGTGTCGCCCAGGAAACTGCTGAAGGTGTAGCGGGTAGTATCGGTTACCACGATGGCATCACTACGTCGGAGGTTCGGAATCGCGTAATCGGTGGAATCAAGAATCGGGAACCGCAGGCCGCCAAGCAGTACGAATCTCACCCGAGAAAGCCGCACATGACATAAGGTGACGCGAGCCGCGATCACGAGGACTAGTGCCATGGACTCGCTGAAATCCGACCGACGAGCGAGATTTGAGGGGGACACCCTCCCCCATCTTGACGCACTGTGCGGGACCGCTCTCTGGCTTACCCGTAGTCGCGATCAAGCCACCAATCTTGTGCTACAGACGATGCTACAGGCGTACCGAAACTGGCCTGCGTCCGGCAGCCCTCGAGACAACAAGATAAGACTATTCAGCGTCCTGGTCGGGGTATGCTCCGATTTCGGCCATCAACAGGATAAGCCGTACCGGATGACTCCGATACAACGCGATGCCGCCGGCAACAGCGGTGACAGGGATCTGCAAACTGAAATGACGCTGGTCCGCGGCGTAGAGCCGTCACAACTCACGATGCCATCTGATGTGGTTATCAAAGATGCGATCTCTCGTTTTGATCCACGCTCCCGTTTGGCGGTAATACTGCTGTTGCGCGAGCAACTCTCATATTCTGAAATCGCCATCATAACCGGTCTACCAAGAGACGCCGTCAGGACCGCACTTGGCAGGCTGCGCTCACAGCTGTCATACTACATGATCAAGACATCCACAGCCGACACCGACGGCAGCGCCGCAGACGCGACCGATAATTGGGACAACGAGGGCGGCGCCCTTGTTCACCAGAGTCAAGGATGACTACTATGCGCAAACTTTCTATCGGTATCATTGATCTCGTGGCCAAGGCGCCTACGGGAACGATGTGGATGCGTATCATGGGGGCGAACTTCGTCAGTATTATGCCTCAGGTCGTAGCTACGTGGTGCGAAGAACAAGGGCACGACGTTACGTTAGTGACGTACACGGGTCGGGAAAATCTGATCGAGAAATTGCCAGCCAACGTCGACCTCGTTTTCATAAGCTCGTTCACCGAGGCGGCCCTGCTGTCGTACGCACTCAGCAATTTGTTCCGATCGCGAGGTGCGATCACCGTTCTCGGGGGCCCCCATGCTCGTTGTTATCCGCAGGATGCGCAGAAGTATTTCGACTACGTGCTGGGTTTCACCGACAAAGCGCTGGTCCACCTCGTGCTTCGGGATTGCTCGCAACACCGGCCCACCGGCCTCCGTCTTTCGGCCGAGCGCCATCCGGCACGGTTACCCGGCGTCGCCAGGCGCTGGAAATTCATCGACCAGTCCCTGAGAAAGGCGCCGGTTATCAAGATCGTCCCGCTCCTGAGCAGCCTCAGCTGCCCGTACTCCTGTGACTTCTGTATCGACGCCAACGTGCCGTACCAACCGCTTGACGTAGACGAGATGAAGAAGGATCTGCGGTTTCTTCTCAGCAAGTTGAAACACCCCAGGGTAGCCTGGCACGACCCCAACTTCGGCGTCCATTTCGACCGCTGTATGGACGCTATCGAGGAGGTCGTACCGCCAGGCGGAATCGACTTCATCGCCGAGTCAACCCTGTCGCTGCTCTCGGAGTCGCGAGTAATGCGGCTTCAGCGAAACGGCTTCAAGGCGCTATTGCCGGGTATCGAGTCGTGGTTTGATATGGGGAAGAAATCCAGTACCGGACAGAAGACGGGGATGGACAAGGTCGATAAGGTTGCCTACCACGTCAATATGATTCTTCGGCACATTCCCTATGTGCAGACCAATCATATATTCGGGCTCGACGGTGACGCGGGAATATCGCCGTTTGAACTCACCAAGCGTTTTCTGGATCTCGCGCCAGGCGCTTTCCCCGCATACTCAATGCTCTCGGCCTTCGGACAGGCAGCCCCTCAAAACTTGGATTTTCAGAAAGCAAACCGGGTTCTGCCGATTCCGTTTCATTTTCTCAGCAATATCCAGATGAATATAAAACCGAAAAACTACTCGTGGCCGGACTTCTACGATCATCTCATTGACGTGACGAAATACTCCTATTCCCCCCGCCTATTGGTAAGGAGGTTCCTGGCCAATGGAGAGACGATTCCGAGATGGTTGAATATCGTTCGCGGCCTTTCTTCAGAGCAGTTTGGTCGAATCGCCTACTTCAAGGCCATAAAGCGGCTGCTTGAGATAGACCGGCCATTCCGACGATTCTTCGAACAGGAAACATCGGATATCCCCCCGTACTTCGTAGAGAAGATTCGCCGTGATCTTGGTCAGTTTTGGGACTGGTTGCCCAAGGGAGCTGTCAGTCACGATCCCAACGCCTACCTCTTGTCGGCGGAGCAAAACTGCTCCTCCTGCAAAGTGCCGCGTGTCGGCGTCGCCTAAAAGATCCAAGACGTCATCCAGCGCAGCGCCTAGGAGGGGAGAACAAGTGCAAGTTGATACATTCGGCGGTGGTTGATGGTATCGGAACCAGTGTTAGTCGACAGCTAACCGATTACGGCGTCTTCGGATCTCTCTAAAACCGACCAGTCTCCCAGTCTCTTCGTCCCACAAACGAAAGGTCAAAGACTTGAGACTCGAAAGCACGCCTATCGATTTAGCTTGCTGCAACGCGGGGATATTGCTCTGGCATCGAGCCAGATTGTAGTTCGGAATGCGGGAATTCAAATGATGTACATGATGAAACCCAATGTTCCCGGTAAACCACCTGATTATGCCGGGCAGCTCGTAGAATGAACCGCCCTTGACAGACGCCGTGACAAAGTCCCACTCGGAGTTGCGCTCCCAGTAGACACCCTCGAACTGATGCTGGACATAGAACAGCCAGACACCGGCGATGTGCGCGAGGAACAGAGCCAGCAGTTGGATGGCCAGAAACGCCTTCCAACCCACCAGGAGAATCATGGCAGCTGACAAGATCACGATTGCGACATTCGTCCAATACACGCTCTGTCGGTCCAACCGCCTGGCCTTCTTCCCGACAAACCGGTTGTTCCACAGCGTGATAGAAATGGGCCCCAGGAGAAACATGACCAGCGGATTGCGGTAGAGACGGTATTTTATGCGCTCGATCAGCGGCGCTTGTGAGTATTCCTTTAAGGTCATCATCCAGACGTCACCTTCGCCTCGCTTGTCGAGATTACCGGAGGTGCCGTGGTGCCGGGCGTGGCTGGCCCGCCAGCGGTGGTAGGGAGTGAAGGTTAGAATTCCTGTCAGAATTCCCCAGAAGTCATTCGCTCTCTTGGATCGGAAGAATGATCCATGTCCGCAGTCGTGAAAGATGATGAAGACACGCACTAAGAAGCCGGCCATGAGAACAGCAACCGGGAGAGTGAGCCAGACTGAATAGTCGAGAGTCCGGTAGGCGACATACCACAGGATTCCATATGGAATAAGTGTGTTCAGGAGTTGCCAGATGCTTTTCCAGCGACCGGGCCGTTGATACACGGCCAGCTCGCGTTGTAGTTTCCCTCCGTCGATCACCGGCATATGTTCCAGGGTGTCTCGTCTTTTCATAAATACCAATGCAGAGATCCGGTCGCCAGTGCGTGCCCTGGTAGGAGGACTTCACAGCAGTTTCTTCATCATGACAAATGATGAAGCGGAGCGATCTCACTGCACTATCAAGAACGTCTGAGACTTCCGGTAGTTCCTTATTCCAGACTGCACAGGAGCTAACCGGCACAAAAAAAGAAACCGGCCGAAACCGGTTCCCTTATGGATCAGTCCTGCGTCAGCGTCGACGCAAGTCTTGTGACGCCGGCGTTAGTACGACCTGCGCTGGCCGTTGCCACCCTCGGGACGAGGTTTCGCCTCGTTGACATTCAACGCGCGTCCGTTCATGTCCTGGCCATTGAGACCGCTGATTGCGGCAGCGGCTTCGTCCTTGACCGACATCTCGACAAATGCGAACCCTTTAGGCTGGCCGATGTCCCTGTCGGTAGTGATCTTGGCGGTTGAAACTTCGCCGAAACCCTCGAAGGCTAGGCGTAACTGATCTTCTGTCGTCTCATACGACATGTTTCGGACGTAGATATTCATTCTACACTCCACTCTTGTTCGTCCCGAAGGTTTCTGTGATCCGAAGATATCAGTCACTTCAGGACATGTGATATCATGCGCGTGATTGCGCGATCAATTCGTGATTAAGCTTTAGCGGAGTGTTGTGGATTAGAGCAAGACTACGGTAGAATTCGAACTCAAATCAATACTCGTTATACAGTATATCGGCTGGATTGAATAACACCTACGGTTATATTTGACCAGGGTAGTCCATTTGTGTGACAGTATTGTCTACGCATGAAGCGAAAAGTGCGTCGAAATTTGGTCACAATGACCGGTGAGTCCTTTCACCGCATAGTGAATCGTGGGTTCGACTCCACCATTGCACGCCTCGCTCTCCCAGTGCCATCCGCCATTTCTATCATCTAATCTCGGTGCCTCAAGGCTGCAATCCTGGTTCTTGACTTCAAGTGTTTACTCAATCTGGGTACACTTATCCCCTAAATGGATATGAAGACGAAAGATATATCGGCTGCTCTCTTACAGCGGACGAAGCGCAAGATACTCGCACTGTTTCTCTCTCTAGGCCGACCCGGAGTAGTACTTCTCTGAGATCGTTCGCCTGGCCGGTACACGTAAAGGCGTGATTCAGCGAGAATCAAGGAGTCTTACTGAGGCGGAGATCCTGACGCCGGAGAAGCAAGGCTATCGAAAGTTCTATGCCGTCAGTCGAAGGCCTCCGCGAGACTCGTAATTCATGGCGGGCCAGGCGGTTGACCTTTCTTCTTGACTTTCCAGCAGTCCTGGCGACATTATTGGTGCTAGAGTTCAATTAGGCGAGTTCGCGGTCCGCTATCAACAATAGTGAGCCAAGCGGCGAAGAGCAGATTAAGTCAGGAGGAAGGAGGGACTGTACCATGCCAAGAATCAGAGTCTTGCTTGTGGAAGACAATCGCCTTCTTCGTGAGGGCATTACCAAAATGCTGAATGCCGAGGCGGACATGAAGGTGGTCTCGTCCTCAGGCAATGGCGATGTCTTGGAGAAGGCGAAGAAGCTGATACCGGATGTCGTGCTGCTCGACCTGGGTCTCAGAAGCCAGAATAGTCTGAAAGTAGCCAGATCCGTAAGGGACCAATTTCCCCAAGCTCACGTGGTCGTAATGGATTTGATCCCGACACACGCAGATGTCGTCGAATTTGTAAGAGCCGGGGTTGCAGGGTTTATCCTCAAGGACGCGACTTTTCACGATTTTTTGCATACAATTAGGACTGTGACCAAGGGAGCAAAGGTTCTCCCACCGCCGATGACCGATTCGCTTTTTTCTCAGATCGTGGAGCATGCCATTCAGGGCGGCCATGCAAAGCGATTGATCTCCGCGGTCAGGATGACAAGTCGTGAACAGGAAGTGATTGCTCATATAGCCGCTGGAAAGAGCAATAAGGAGATCGCCCGCGAACTGAATATTGCCGTCTATACGGTCAAGAGCCATGTGCACAACATATTGGAGAAGCTGGCCCTTTCCACCCGACTGGAATTGGCCTCATTCGCTCACGCCCAGGGAACGAATAAAGAAGCTCCCATCCCACCTCCTTCGGACCGCGAGTAGTATGTCGATCAAAAGGATTAGCTACTTTTTCAATCCTTTGGCCGATTGAATCTCTGCGAGATCGACCGTATCATAATCAAGGAACATACAGCGTGAAGCGTTTCTCGCAGGACAATCATCGGCCTGTGTAGGACTGCTGATTTACCGATGAAGAATGGTCTGATTATGGCGCAGATCAGAGTGCTGCTAATTGAGGACAATCGACTTCTGCGCGATGGGACGACTGCAATGCTCAATGAACAAAGAGACATTCGGGCGGTGTCGTCCGCCGGCAACAGTGGCGCTTTGGAGAAGGCCGGCAAGTTCATGCCGGACGTAGTGCTGCTCGACGTGGGACTCAGGAGTCGAAATAGTCTAAAGGTGCTGGAATCACTAAAGAAACGATTCCCCCGCACGGAAGTTGTCGTGATGGACTTAATTCCGGTGCATTCGGAGGTGGCCGCCTTTGTCAAAGCGGGAGTGTCAGGTTTCATACCCAAAGACGCGACTCTTGACAAGTTCTTACAAACCATCAGAGCGGTTGTCAAGGGGGTTCGGATTCTGCCGCCGACGATGGCCGATTCGCTCTTTTCTCGGATAGTAGAGAGCGCAATTCAGGAAGGGGAAGTGGCTCGTGTTATTGCTGCCTCCAAACTGACCAAGCGAGAGCAGCACGTAGTTCGCTTTCTCGCAAAAGGACAAAGTGTAACCGAAATCGCTGTCTCGCTCAGGGTAACGGTCTTTACCGTCAAGAGCCATGTTCGCAATATACTGGATAAGCTGGCTCTTCACACCCGCCTGGAGCTCGCTTCATTCGCCCAGTCTGACAAACTGACCTAGCAAAGGTCAGCGGGAACGTAACCCTCGCATCTAACCCCTCATCCGAAGAACCTAACTATCTTTTCAATCCGACGACGGATTGTGCCCTGCCGCTTTATCACCGAGCTTGATATAGATCGACGCACTCCCCCTAGCAGGTTGCGCGAAGCCTCATGGACAGGCACTCCGAGCTGGTCAACCCGCAGGGATGACAGAACCGCCACCGGGCATAACATGCGAGGCATTACAATACATGGATGACGATGAAAACGCGGCCAATTTCAAGGCCAGGATGGCGCCGCACCTGGAAAGCCTAATGCAATACTCTTTGGGTCTAACCAGGAATGGACGTGATGCCACTCGGCTCCTGCGGGATTCGCTGGCTGAAGCGTACGGCCAGTGGGATAAGGCGACTCCAATCGACGGTTGCGGCGAATGGATCTATGCCCTCCTGACCAAACGTTATTGGAGCCGTGAGCCACAACCGGATGGTCCGATCCTACCGGATCTCCCGGAGAAACTCGACGAGAAGCTCGCCCTGAACCTGCGCGTGGTCGACGATACGTCAACCTACCGCTGGCAGCAGGCATACGGGTCAGGCGGGGATGATGAGCAAGTCAACTATCTGCAGACTATCGCCGAGCTCCCTCAGATATGTCGATCGGCGATGATTCTGTCATACGTTGAGAGATTCTCTACCGAAGAAATCGCGGACCTGGCCGGCGCCGAGCCGCCTTTGGTAGCAGCATCGCTCGATCGAGGGCGGCAATTCATTCGCGAAGAGCTTCTCACCTATCTTATGGACCAAGATAATCCTGATACTACGTCGGATCGAGAGGAGCTGTCACAATGACCCGCCACCCGTGGGACAAAACGGTCTTCAGGGTGCGGGCCTCGTCACCAGTCGGCTGCTCTTTTCGCAATGCGTTGCATGCGATAGCTGACAAATGCCAAAATGGCGGTCTTGTCCAAGAGCCTCTAATGAAGAGGGTGGTCGGATCACATTTTACGTTGCGCGTAACCATGTACAATCAACTAACGAAAAGGAGTTAACATGTTAAGGATCATCATTCTGATCTTGTTGGTGGCACCGGCGCTTTTCATTGCGTCCTGCAGTAGCGGTGACGCAAGCGAGCAGGTAGCTCAAGTCACTACCCACGTCAACATGCCTGAGAGTACGGCGATTGCCGTCACTCTGGTCGATTCGATCGATACGGATGTTCACGTGACGGGGACGGAGTTTCGTGCCAAGTTGTCTAAACCCATTATCGTGAGTGGATACACCGTGTTCCCGGACGGCGCGGCGGTTAAGGGCATCCTGAGCAGGGTGGTCGAATCAGGGCGGCTGAAAACCCCTGCGGAGCTGGACTTCAGCCTGACGTCCATTCAGAACAGCTCGGGCCGATGGATCGACGTGAGTACTCACACGATCATGGATAAAATGGGATCGCATACCAACCGTGAGGTCGCCATGATCGGTGGCGGAGCGATAGTCGGCGGCATTATCGGCAAGATAATTAACAGAGACGGGAGCACCGAAATCGGAGCGGCCGCGGGTGCGGCTGCGGGCACGGGAATGGCGGCCGCCACCGGCAAGCGTGACATCTTCTATGGTATGGGCTCAGAGATTGTGTTCTTCTCGGATGGTGTGGCGCGAGTCGCACTCAATTGAGCAGCAATATATCACCAAGTGGTTCGCAAAACGTCGGACCGCGCATAATGCAAAGGGAACGAACGATGAGAGAAGCAATGATTAACGTACTGATTATCGTCCTGCTGAGTGGTGTCTCGGTATCAGCATCAAATCGTCCTGCCGGACTTCGCGGTATAGGGCCGAGGGTAGGATTTACGATCAATCCGGATCAGATCCACCTGGGAGGTCACCTGGACCTTGGTGACCTTTCGAATAACTTGATGATGATGCCGAATATCGAGATCGGCTTCGGCGACGATGTTACCACGGTCGCCCCGACCTTTGAGCTTGATTACCGCTTCCGTTCCGACTGGGGAGCCTGGACGCCGTACTTGGGTGGCGGGGTTGGCCCGGTATTCTACTCCCCAGACCATGGGGATAGCGCCACGGAGCTTGGTCTCTATCTGCAGTTCGGAATAGGCAAAGGATCGGCCGCCAGTCAGTCGGGACACTTCTTCGTCGAAGGCAAGCTCGGCCTGGCAGATGCCCCCGACTTCAAGGCCACTGTTGGATGGACATTTGGGCGTTAGGCCATCTCCAAGCCAACAAGAACATGACGGAGTAGTAACGGCACGGAAACCCAAAGGAATCTAAGATGAGAATCAGAACAGTCATTATTGTACAACTGATGGCGATGGCAGCCATGCTGCTTGTGGCGGGCGTTCCTCTGTGCGCCTCGGAGACCGATAATCGCATCGAGTCTTCGGCCAAGAATTCGTATGTCTTCAAATCCTTTCTGAAAGAGGACAAGATCAAGATCAACTCGATTGACGGAGTCGTCACGCTTACCGGTGCGGTTGCGGAGGAGTCTCACAAAACCATGGCCGAAGAGACGGTAAACTCTCTTCCCGGCGTAAAGAGCGTCGACAACCAGCTTCAAGTGACGGTGCCATCCGCTGACCCTCTCTCGGATGCCTGGCTGAGCGAGAGAGTGCGGGGTACCCTCCTGTTCCACCGGAGTGTGAGCTTCACCGACACCGACGTATCAGTCACTAATGGTCGGGTGACTCTGACGGGCACAGCATCGAGCGAGGCTCAGAAGCAGCTCACTACCGAATATGTCGGCGATGTGTCGGGAGTGACCGCCGTCGACAACCAGTTGACCATAAAGAAGCGATCGGCTAAGGAGAATAGAACAAGAGCGGAGAAGATTGACGACGCCTCAATTACGGCCCAGGTGAGGATGTCACTGCTGTTCCACCATGGTACCGACGTCTACGGAACGAAGGTGTCGACGGATCAGGGCGTGGTGACGCTGACCGGTACGGCGAAAAATCAGGCCGAAATCGATCTTGCATCGAAGCTCGTTAATGACATACACGGCGTGAAGAACGTCAATAACCAAATGACGATCGACGTAACGCAGTCGTCGATCTTCTAGCGTGCTGGATTGCTGCCGGCAGGCGCATGGACGCACCGGCCGGTAGCAATATTGAGCATTACGAAAGGAGAATCCCATGCTGTGGACACTAGCGTTAGTGCTCCTGATCCTGTGGGCCCTTGGCCTGGTGACGGGGTATACGGTGGGAGGGTTCGTTCATGTTCTGATCGTAATAGCGGTAGTAGTCATACTGGTGAGGATCATCACCGGCCGACGACCTATATGATCAGGTTCGAGTCAAACAAGGAGTATTTGTGAAGACCATGACCATAATCGGAATATCGCTGGTTGTACTCGGGGTGGCAGGACTCATCTTCAGAGGCATGACGCACAGCGCCGGCGATAAAGTCGAAGAAGCGAAGTAGAGCATTACACAAGGTGATAGGGAAGACATAGTGCTCTGATACCGATCACCGGTGAAGCGCTGGCAACAGTGCGGATGAGAGCGGATCCCGCGCCGGGAGCGGCGCGGGATATGTCTGGCATTGGGTAGCAGAGTTGCGCGATGCGACAACAGTTATGGAGACGGAGGTCATATGCGGAAAATAAATATCATGGAGTTGGTGGTTCTGGTGTTGATAACGCTCGATGTAGCAGTAGGAGTTGATGCTGCGGGCACCGATTCCCTGACTGCACCGATTCGGATAGGGACGTCGACCGCATCTGACGGCCAAACGCTTGGAATCCCGCGCTGGAAGGCGTATATGCTCGAGACGGATCCAAATCAGTTTTGGGCCTGCTATGCCAACGGCGCCAGAAGCTTAAGCAACATCTCCTACACGACCGACGGCGGCAATACCTGGAGCAGGGAAGCTATTCAGATCGAGCCGGCCGGCTACCTCGACATGCATTGCTCGGTTTTCGGACGAGATGGAGACCTTTACGCTACCTGGCCCGGTCTGAGCAGCACAACGTTCCGTCGATTCAGCGCACCGATTCACAGCAATGCGGACGGCGGTCCCCTGGTGTCGATTGCCGGAACCACCGCCTCGCATATTTCGAACATTATGGTCCAGAATACCGGCCGCATATGGCTGTTCACGCGGCTGAGCTACGCAAGCCCGAGTGAAAATGTGCTGTATCATTATTCCGACAATAATGGCAGTACGTGGAACAACGGAGTCGCTTACGCTACAAGCTCCGCTACGGTAAGGATGGGCTCAATGCCGTACGCGGAAGGAAACCCGGCGCTGGTTGTGCTATACCTGGATGACTCCCGGGGATTCGAATACTACTTGTGGAATGGCAGCACATTTGAGGCGCGCTCTGATCACTCTATCTACGCTGCCAACATGGGGCAGGAGAGAGTATTCTCGCACAACCAGATCCGGGACAGTGTGTTTCATCTCACATTCGGAGTCGGTACCCAGCTCCACCACGTCTGGAAGAACTTCAATAACGGTACCGGCAGCTGGAGTCATGAGATCATCGACACGTGCGCCAACAATAACGCTATAAATCTCTGGTTTCCTACAACCACTGTTCGTGGAGATGACCTTTATCTGTTTTACTGCAAGAGGTTATCTGCCGACCCAACAAGCAGCCTGGTGTACTACAAGAAATGGTCTCAGACCGATCTCACCTGGACCGCTCCCGAATTGGTCACTACGGGACCCGCAAATGTCTCAAATCGTGATCCCAATGGACCGTTCCAGGTTCCGGACAACTCGCCCTACGTTCCTGTCATCTGGCGAAGCGGGGCAGGAACCTTTGATATCAACTTCGCCAAGGTGGTCATCAGCGGTGACACGACTGTTCCTGTCACCACTTTTAACCTGGAGATGGAAAGTCTTCCGAGTATCGGCGGGACTACCAGTCCGCCGACTGGCAGCAGTGTGTATCCGGAGAACTCTAACGTGAGTATCACGGCCGCGGCCTCAAGTGGTTATGTCTTTACTTCCTGGAGCGGTGAAGTCGACGATCCGTTCTCTCAATCAACTGCTTTAGTTATGAATAGTGACAAGTCCATAGCGGCCAATTTCGCGGAAGTCAGCGGCACGGGTGGCTCGGTTTACGGCTTGGTCAGGGCAGGTTCAACCGGACTGCGCGGTGTCTATGTCGACTTACGGCACGCCGGGGGCGGACTTCTCACACGCGCGATTAGCGATCCAAGCGGATACTATTCGATGCTCAGCGTTCCGGCCGGTAGCTACACCCTGACCGTTCAGATGCCGATGGGCTTCGGGCCGACTGCAAGTTCCGAGATACCTGTAACCATTACCGATGCCCCCGTGGAGGCAAACGTTCTGCTGGAAAATGTGGCCTCTGGTTCTATTACCGACTTCTGGTGGTGGAGTCGACAATTGGAGGCTATCAACAGCGGAAGTCCGCTGGCAAACGGCATCACACGGGCTGACGTCGACGCTTACGGTCAAGAGATATTCCAGAGCTACTATGCCCGTGAGGATGGTCAGCAAATCCGCATTCAATACGTGACCTACACCGGCGATCCCCCGCGGCCGTTGACGTGTCAGGATATCATCGACCTTTGGAACACCCTGGTCGATGACAGTAACCAAGCTAAGGCGCGTGAGCACCTGCTCTGTTGTATGCTGAATGTGGCCGCCAATCGTATGGGGCAGCTTCGCGTGGTGACGAGCGACGGCGCCACCGCCAGCCAGACTATTCGCCATTATGCCGACTGGTACCTCGCGGGAGGCGCCACCAACTACTTATTCTGGTACAATCTCATGAAGGTCCATATGAGCCAGATGGTACCGGCTGGCATCGTACCACTGGCCACTCCCAACATCATGTACGGGGGTTCCGGCGAGATCGATCGCCCCCCCGTGATAAGCTGCCCGTCGGAACCGGTCGCCGTGTCCGTTTGTGGCGCGAGTCAGGCTTGTGTAGCGCTTGCCATTCAGGATTACGGAGCCGTAACCATAGTACCATCCTCCGCAACCTGGAGCGGAGGTCAGCTATGTTTTGATGCGCCGGGAGTCGGTGCGTACAGTTTCCATGTTACAGCCGCAGGGACCGACGCTACCTTCAGCCCGGCCGAGTGTGATCTGACAGTCAATGTCGGACTGACCGCTCCGCCCGAGATTACCTGTCCGACGGATACTCTTGAGATATTCTCATGCAATCCTGGCCAAATCTGTATCGAACTGCCGGTGGCAAACGCTGCCACAGTGAGCGTTTCCGGCGCAACCTGGGCAGATAACCAGTTGTGTTTTGCAGCCGACACGGCGGGGCTGTATACGTTTTCGATCGCAGCGGCCAATTCTTGTGCATCGGTCGTCTGTTCTCCAGCGATCAGGGTGACCCTGGGCCACGATGTGACCATTGTCTGCGAGGCCGACACGCTGTCTACTTACCTCTGCACAGCGGGATCGGTATGTATCGACATGGCAATCGCCAACCAGACGAATGTAGAGGTGGTCGGGGCTGTCTGGATCGAAGATCAGCTGTGCTTCCAGGCCGACACCGCCGGTTTGTACACTTATACGGTGACGGCGTTTAACGGATGTGATACCGCGGTCTGCGAACCGGCTGTTCGGGTGACAATCAATCCGATAGTCGCTATCACCTGTCAAGCGGAGCCGGTCCAGATTGCTGTCTGCTATCCAGAGACGGTCTGTTTGCCGCTGCCGGTGGTCAACCAGGACAGTGTGACGGTCGAGGGGGCAACCTGGGCCGACGGTCAACTTTGCTTCGCCGTCGATACCAGTGGTTTCTACCAGCATTCCGTCACCGCGTCCAACGGCTGCGGATCAGTCGCGTGTGAAATAGGCGCCCAGGTCACTATAGGACCATCGATCGATCTCTACCTGACCACCGACGAATTGAGCCTGTCGCCCACAGCTGCAGTACCGGGTGAGATGGTCACGGTCTCGGCTCGAATCCACAGTGACCCCAGCTCTCTTGTGGGTGCAGCCGTGGTAGTGCGAGTCTACGAGGGAGATCCGAGCGACGGCGGCATCCCTGTTTCAGAGGGAATCTCCGACGCTCTCGATCCGGGCGAGACAGTCGAATACGCCATTGCGTTCGAGGTTCAGAATCCTTCGCCGCAGGAAGTATTCGTCGTGATTGATCCCGACAACGAACTGAGTGAGTGCGACGAGGGCAACAACCGAGCCTCGGCGATTATTCATGCCGGACTGTCGGAAGGAACTGTCCGCGGCGTTGTGTCGCTTAGTGGTGCCGGCATGCTGGGTGTCCCGGTTGCTCTTCTCGACGACGGCAGCAACCCGATTCGAGAAGTATACTCCGATGTTGCGGGGGCTTACTTGATGGAGGGTCTCGCCGGCGGCATCTACCTGGTTGAGATCACAGTGCCGCTCGGCTTCTCGCCGTTGACCCCGGCCGCGGTGCCAGTGTCGATCAGTGGCGGTGAGATTCTTGTCAACTTTACGCTGGGATCTGCTGCCTCTGGGTCTGTCACCGATTGGTGGTGGTGGCAGCGCCAGCTCGCGGCTATTCGGGCAGGGACGCCGTTGTACCTCGGGATAACCCGGACCGAGGTGGAAACCTCCAGCCAACTCATCTTTGATCACTTCTATGACCGTGACGATGGCTATGCCATCATGATTGCAGGCTGTACCTACAACGGTAATCCGGTACGGCCTCTCACCTTTGAGGAGATCGCGTACATCTTCCTGGATGCGCACGATGACACCGCGCCGGGCAAAGCCCGCGCCTACCTGCTGACCTGCCTGCTTAATATCGCTTCCAACCGTCTGAGCCAGATGAGGGTGGTCAGCGCTGACGGGGCCACTGCCAGCCAGGCGATTACCTATTTCGCATCGCAATATCTGTACGGAAATCCGAACGATTGGACCCTGTGGTACAACCTGATGAAGATCCACACTTCTCAGATTATTGCCGCAGGGATTATCCCGCTCAGTACGCCCCGAGTGATGTTCAAGCCGTCGGAGGAAAACTGGAACAACCTTCCGGGCGAATTCAGCCTGTCGCAGAACTACCCGAACCCATTCAACCCGACCACTAACATCAAGTTCACGCTGCCGGCGGCTTCGCCGGTCCGTCTGGAAGTCTTTGACGTGATAGGTCGACGAGTGGCGGTACTGCTCGACCAGGTTTTGGAAGCCGGAGAGCACGAAGTCCAGTGGGATGCTTCGGAAGCCGCCAGCGGCGTCTACGTTTACCGTCTGACGGTGAGTGACTTTGTCGATACCAAGAAGATGTTGCTCTTGAAATAGCTCATCATTGGGAAGTCTCAAGTTCCGTGATGAGCTTGGCGATGGCGCAGCGGTCAAGACTCGGAGCAGATTGTAGTAGAGACCTCTGTTCGTTCAAGACCGGGAAGCTGGGGCAGTGCTTGCAGGTGTCCGGGCGCGTTTCAATCGCCCGCCGGTATCGCCAGTCGCCTTTGTCGCCAAAGCCTCGTCTGGGTCTGGCCGGAAACCATAGCTTCCCATGTTAGCTGTCCGGCTCAGCAGTTCCGGTCGTCTCGTTTCCCGTATCAGGCAGTCACAGATTCCGTCTGCTTCCGGGGGACCGATCAGGCCGCGTTCTGTACTACCCAGTTGCGAATCGCGTCTCGTAGACCCCGCCATTTTTCAAGTTATTATCCATAAATGAATTACGACCGTTAAAAAATCTGATATCAGCCTCAGTAAACTCCGCATCAAATCACCGAAGTGGCGAGGCTGGCCCTCCTATTTGACAGACAGGTTCAGACCGCGTCGTTTTCCGTTTCGCCGGAGCTGATTCGGACCGCCTTCTCGATACTCCAAGAATAGATTTTCCCGTCGCCGTGGGCTCCGGTATGAGCATGTTTCCGGATGGTCTCGACTATCGTCGTGGCCACAGAATCGTTACAGATTATGTCAATTCGAGACTTGCGAACAAAATCGGCGACGTCGTCGGGGACCAGCTCTCCCGCACCTTCGGCACGAGTACGCCCAAAGCCGCGAACGTCTGTTACCGTCATGCCGGCGAGGCCCTCCAGTTTTCGGAGGGCCAAGGTAACATCGGCTAATTTATGTGGTTTGATAATGGCAAGTATCGCTTTCATTTTTCCTACTCCTTTGTCGTTTTATGGGCGATGACTGCTTCCGGATACTTAGCAAACCAACGGTAGATCGACGGTATGACCAGTAGCGTCAACACGGTCGATGTGATAAGCCCGCCGACCACAACGATGGCGAGCGGCCGCTGAACTTCGCTGCCGACGCCGCTCGAAAAAATGAGCGGGGTAAGTCCCAGCCCGGTGGTCATGGCGGTCATCAGGACTGCCCGTAGTCGAAGAGCCGCTCCCGCTACCGAAGCCTCATCGTATGATTGACCGTCGCGAACCAACTGATTCAAGTAAGTGACCAGCACCATCCCATTTTCGAGCGCTATTCCAAACAAAGCGATGAAGCCTACCGAAGCCGGTACCGACAGGTTCTCTCCGGTCAGCCAGAGTCCGACAACCCCGCCGACAAGCGCCAACGGAATGTTCAGCAGTATCAGGAGTGAATTTTTCAGAGAATTAAAGCTGGAATAGAGCATCAGGAAAACCAACAGCAGGGTAGCCGGAATGACTATGGCAAAACGTTTGTTTGCCTCTTGCTGCAGGCGGAACTGGCCACCCCATGTGATGAGGTACCCCGCCGGCAAGTCAACCTGTTCGTCGATTGCGGCCTGAGCTTCCTCGACGAAGCTACCGATATCGCGATCAAAAACATTGCACTGTACGGTGATGAATCGCTGATTGTCTTCTCGCGTGATCTGGCGCGGCCCGATAACCTCCCGCATAGTCACGAGTTGCTCTAGAGGAACCCAGGCACCGGAAGGCGCCTTGACCAGGATGTCTTCTATCTGCTCGGGCGTGCTTCGGTGTTCTTCGTGATAACGAACGAGAATATCATAGCGTCGGATGCCTTCGAAAAGTTGGCCAGCGGTGGCTCCACCCACAGCGGCCTGAATTGTATGCTGGACGTCCTCGACATTGATGCCGTACCTGGCGATTGCGGATCGATCCACCGTAATAAGGAGTTGCGGCGTACCGGTGATCTGATCAACCTGAACATCAGCCGCGCCACGTACTTCACCGATGACTATCGCAATGCGGTCGGCCTGCTTTTTGAGCTCCTGCAGATCCTCACCGAACAGCTTGATGGCCAACTCGGCCTTGATACCTTCCAACAGCTCATCGACAGTCATTTCAATCGGCTGCGTGAAATTGGTCTGAACACCCGGTATCTTGCCAAGTTGATCCCTGATGTAATCCTGAAGAGTTTCCTGGTCTTCACCGTGAGTCCATTGATCCGGGTCCTTCAACTGGATGTACATTTCCGCGCTGTTGACCGGATCGGTGTGCGCACCGACTTCCCCGCGACCGATTCGCGTTACGACTCCAGTGACTTCGTCGACTTTCATCAGTCTCCGCTCGACGATCTGGGCGATACGGGAAGACTCAGTGAGTGCGATGGAGGGTGCCATAGTCAGTCGCAATACAATTGTGCCTTCCTGGAGGGAAGGAGTAAACTCGGAACCGAGTTGCGGGAAGACCACGGCTCCGATCAGTAGTAGGACAATCGCGGCTGACACCGCAAGCCAGCGCTGCCTCACAAAGTAACGAATGAGGGGCCGATACGGTATCAGCAGCCAACGCAGAACGCCGGTCTCTTCTCCATCCTGTGAAGACGTGGCCTTTTTTCTACGTTTCATAAGGAGTGATGACAATACGGGGGCAAGGAAAATGGCAAAGAGCAACGATCCTAGCATGGCAAAGGCCACAGTATAAGCCAGTGGACTAAAAGTCTTGCCTTCGACCCCCTGAAGTGTGAACAGGGGAATGAACACGACAATAATAATTACAATGGCGAAGATGATAGGCCGGCCGACTTCACCGCATGCTCGTGCGATAATATGAAGCTTCGATTCGGCCGGATCTGCTTCCCGAAGTTTCCGCTCAATGTTTTCGACAATGACTATGGTTCCGTCAACGAGCATTCCGATAGCAATGGCAAGCCCTCCCAATGACATGAGGTTGGCCGAGAGATCAATCCGTCGCATCAGAATTGCCGCAAAAAGTACCGAGAACGGTATGGCGAGGGCAACAACGAGGCTCGGTCTTATCCCTCCCATGAACAGCAATAGGACAATGACCACCAGGATGATGCCGAACAGAAGGGCATTGGTAACAGTCGCGACTGCCGCCTCGACCAGAGATTTTTGCTCATAGTATGGAACGATCTGGATCCCTTCGGGAAGGATTTTGTTGATTTCGGCCATCTTCTGCTCAACGCGGCCGATGACGGTCGAGGAGTTGGTACCGTACAGCTTAACGACCTGTCCCGATACAACTTCTTCGACTCCGTTGCGTGTCTGCAGGCCGCGCCGAATTGCGCCGCCTACTTTGACTTCGGCTATCTGACCAAGATAGATCGGAGTACCGTCCTCGGTTTTTACCACTATGTTCTTGATGTCTTCAAGGGTAGTGACCAAACCAACCGATCTGACAATGTACTCTTCAGCGTTGCGTTCCAGAAACTGGGCGCCGACGTTTAGATTGTTTGCTATCAATGTCTCCCGCAGCTCCTCAAGAGAGACATCATATCGAAGCAGCTGCTCCGGGTGCAGGATGACGTGATATTGTTTCTCGTAGCCGCCGATGCCCAGTACTTCCGTAACACCGGGTACGGTCTGGAGATTGAATTTCACCACCCAATCCTGAATACTGCGAAGCTCCTCCAGGCTATATGTACCGGTCGTATCTTCGAGGTAGTAGAATAGCACCAGCCCCATCCCGGTCGAAATCGGCCCCATTTCGGGTTCACCGAATCCTTCGGGGATTTGTTCACGAGCCTCCTGCAGTCTTTCACCGACCAGACGGCGCGTGAAGTAGATATCCATGTCGTCTTCGAAGTAGATGTTCACAACGGAGAGCCCGAAATTAGAGACAGACCGGATCTTTGTCACTCCCGGCAGGCCGTTCATCGCTGTTTCTACCGGATAGGTGACGTATTTCTCGATTTCCTCTGGAGCGAGCCCTTCGGTCACCGTAAACACCTGGACAAGGTTGGGAGAAACATCGGGGAAGGCGTCAATCGGCAAACGGTTATAACTGTAGTATCCGCCGATCAAAACGATGACACCGAGCACCAGTATGAGCAGGCGGTTTTTCAGCGCAAAATCGGTAAGTTTTTCAAACATGGTTATCCTCCCGATTAGTGCGCATGGCCGTCGCCAAACGACCCTTTTTGCATTTCAGCTTTAATGGTGAATCCGCCGAAGGCGGCATATGCTTGCCCAGCCTCAAGGCCGCTCACTATCTCGGCATTGGCATGGTTGGTGCGCCCGATGGTGACGGGTTGAGACCGGAATCCATCGGGAGTCTGCACAAACACTACTTCGGCATCTTCCATATGGAATATCGCCGATTTTGGTACAACGACAGCTGCGGAGTAAAAGTCGGTAGCAATCCGGCCCTCAATCAGAAGTCCGGGACGCCACTTGCCGGTCGGATTAGCCAGCACTACGCGGGCGATCGAAGTCCGTGTATGTTCATCGACTACTGGAGAAACGTACGAGATTAGACCGTTTACATGATTAATGCCGTGGTCAGCCGTTATAGCTGCGGTTTGACCGGTCTGCACTTCTGCCAAGTGCATCTGATAGATACTGAGATTGACCCAGACCGTGTCCAGATCAGCAATAATAAACGCGGGGCGGTCGCCCTGATGAACTTCACCGACATTGATTTCCTTGTCGATTACGGTACCGTCCATGAGCGCAGTTACATTGTATGGAGTCAGCCCTTCGTTGCTCTCAACAACAGCCAGGACATCGCCCGTACGCACTCTATCACCGATGCGTTTGAAGACCTGTTTCACAACTCCCGTGAAGCGAGGAAAGATATGGGCAATACGATCACCGTTGACAGCGATCTCACCGGGAACGACAATCTCGCTGCGAATCCGACCCGGCCCGGCCGTATCCAGAACGACACCGAACTCCGCAATTTCTGCCTCAGTCAGAACCACGAGATCTGATTCGCCTTCGTCATGTCCGGCGTACTCATCATGAGCCTCTTCATTGCCGTGTTCATCGTGATCCTCGTGGTCATCGTGTTGATCGACCGATTGCGCCGGCGAAGTTGCAACGGCAGGTTTATCGTGGTCATGGTCATCCTGTGCCTGAGCATTTAGGGCGATGCCGGGCAGAATCAATAATCCAATTAAGAAAGAGAATCTATACTTCATGGCTATCACTACTCCTTGTCAATACGAATTGGTATTCCCGTCACACGCTCAATTGCTATAACCTGATCGTGAATTTGAAGCAGCATATCGTTGTGTTCGAAGCGAAGCTCATTCAGCGATCGCTCGGCTTCAAGCAGTTGCGTGTAGGGTACGCGGCCGGCTTTGTAGGCGTCCTGCAGCATTGAATAAGCATTCTCCGCTGTTGGCAACAGAAGCGAGTCGAGGCGGTCATGACGCTGCACCAGTTGCCTTAGTCGGAGAACCTGAGACCGCAAATCTGCCCTGGTTTCCACTCGGGTTTGCTTTGTAGTCAGTTCAAGTGCGCGTATCTCCGATGCAAGCAGCTTCCGCGTACCTTGATTGCGGTTGAACAGTGGGATCGGCAGTGATACACCAAAAAGAAGGGAGTTAGAATTCGTCCCCTCCAGGTGTTTGAAACCACCACTTAAGCTAATAGGCGGGCGCGCTTCGGCAGCCGCCAGTGAAGCCTCGGCTCGTAAAATCGCGGTTTCCTGATGCAGTTGCAGAAGAGATCGAACAGAATCTGAAACAAATTCGAGTGAAGCAACGCTGTTCAATGCATTCTGAAAATCCGGCTCAATATTAGCGGAAACGGCCACGCTGACGGACGAGTCACCCCAGAGGGCGGTCAGAACTGCGGAGGTAGAAGAAACTTCCTGTTGCGCTTGCTCCAAGGCCACTTGAGCACGCTGGTATTCCAGGTCTGCCAGAAGAAGTTCGGACTGAAGCGCGGCTCCATTTTCAATTCTGAATTTTGTGTTATCTACAATTTCCCCGGCAAGCTCCACCGACCGGCTGGCCAGTTCCAGTTGTTGCTGGGCGTGGAAAAGGGCATAAAAACGTGCCTTTGTTTCGAGATAGAGATCGAAGGCGGCCAATCGTGCCTGCAGGTGGACATTGTCAATCTGAGATCGTGCCAGGTTCTTTCGGGCTTTACGTTGGCCGAATAACTCAAACTCCTGGGACAACGAAATGGATAATTCTGACTCATTGAAACCGGGAGCATCCCATCCGATTTCTTCAGCCTCCAGCCCAAGTTCCGGGTTCGACCACAGCCCGACCTGCTTGAGCATACCTCGCGCGGCTTCTCGTCGATATTCTAGGGCCTGGAGGGTGAGGTTTTGCAGCGCAACGAGCCTCATAACCTCTGCAAGGCTATAAACGGAATCAGCCTCCGGACGTGTTCCTACTGCTGACGTGTCAAAGGGTATCTGCCAGCGCTCCGCTGCGCCGACGCTGCCTGATATAATGAATATGCTGACTATGAAAAGTCGGTACACGTTTCCTTTCATCTATAATTCTCCAAAAAGGGTGAAATCAGATACCAGCATGCAACTCACCTGAGAAGCACGTGATTGTCTACTTGGAAAACTGGAAAGAAAGGATCAACAGCGAATAACTGTCGATAAGAGATATCCGCTGAAGGATGCAGATACTAAGCCGTGTAACCCAGCCAAGACAGCGGTCGATGTTACGGCAGGGAGGTTTTGAGTGCCTGATACAGCGCTTAAGGTCTTCAAGGATGAGAATTGGAACTGCAATCCGGAACCAAGTGCACTGCTTTTCTCCCGTAAGATCTGCAGGGCGATGGCGACATCAGTACAGTCGAAGCATTCTTCGTGACCGTCATGCTCCAAACCGCAACCGCTCGCATCGCAATCACGTTCAGCGCTCGCACAGCATGGTTGACAGACGGATTCTACTTCGACATGATCATCAGCGCCGATACACAGGACACTCCCGTTGCTACCCACTCCGACCCCTGCTATCAGGAGGACGCACAGTATGGACGAAAGAGATATTCTTAGCTGTTGTTTCATTGGGTCCCACTATATATTCGACCGACGTGGTGGTCACTATCTTCTGTATTAAAGCTATAACGTGGTAAAATGTTCCTTTGATTGCCCTGCGCCAGTCGGTGATTCTGGTCCGACCAGCAACCATATGTTATTCTATTGTCTTCCAACGTGTTCCACTTGCCGTCGAATATCCAGTTTTGACCACAAAGCTGAATCTCACAAAAGTTTGGGGAGAGTGAGGTCGGGGTCGCTTTTTATGACTCATTGTTCAGCATACAATTATCACAAACTCTGACACCAGTATCACTTTTAGAAATTCCTCTTGACAAGCCTCATTACTTGGTTATTTTGCCAACAAGCAAAGCCGATAATCGTATAAGGAAAAGTATGGACGTAAAAACGAAACAGAGATACGAGGCCCGGGCGAGAGTGATTAAGGCCATGGCTCACCCGTCGAGGCTGTTCATGGTGGATGAACTGTCGCGGGGGGAACGCTGTGTCTGTGAGCTTCGGGACATGATCGGTGCCGACATTTCCACCATCTCCAAGCACCTTTCGGTACTGAAAGATGCCGGAATTGTCGAAGACGAGAAGCGGGGTTTGCAGGTGTTCTATCATCTCCGAGTGCCCTGCATTTTGAATTTCTTTGGCTGCGTTGAGGATGTTCTGGTCGCCAATGCTCGACGGATGTCGGCCACGATTCGGAAGTGATTTTTTTTGAGCTTGTACTTGGCGCAAAAGCCAAGTAGCGAATTGGGAAATTTCTGTTTGTAAGGATAAAGCAACATGGAATGGACAAAAGAGTGGAAATCTCTTACGGTGATTGTTGCCGCATTTCTGGTCAGTTTCTACCTCCCAGTCGGAAAGCCCCGTTTTGATAACGCTGTCATGGAATCGCTGCAGCTGGTCAAATGGTATGCCCAGGAGCACGTACTACTGTGTCTCATTCCGGCGTTCTTTGTAGCTGGTGCCATCGGCGTATTTGTCAGCCAGGCCTCAGTCATGCGATACCTCGGAGCCAAGGCCAACAAAGTGCTTGCCTATGGAGTAGCATCGGTCTCAGGAACAATTCTCGCTGTATGTTCCTGCACCGTATTGCCGCTGTTTGCCGGCATATATAGGATGGGTGCCGGTCTGGGGCCGGCCACGGCGTTTCTGTATTCGGGTCCGGCAATTAACGTATTGGCTATATTCCTGACTGCCCGCATCCTGGGTCTGGAAATGGGTATGGCCAGAGCAGTAGGAGCCGTAGTTTTCAGCGTTATCGTTGGGCTTCTTATGCACCTGATATATAGAAAAGAGGAAACGGCCAGAGTTGAAGCTCAAATGGCCGAGCCTGACCCTCCAGCTACCCGTCCACTATGGCAGACCGTCCTCTATTTTGCCTCGATGATCGCTGTTCTCGTGTTTGCCAACTGGGGGAAATCAGCCGAGCCGGTCGGCGTCTGGAATACCGTCTACGAAATCAAGTGGTACCTGACGGGTCTATCCGCATTGGCGCTGGGACTAATGTTGATCGCATGGTTTAGCGTTGCGTGGTGGAAAATTGCGGCAACGGCAATTCCGGTGGCAATTTTGAGTCTGCTGTTTCGCGAGTATCCGCTCATTCCTTTTGCGGCCGGCTTTGTCGGGCTCTCCATTATTACCAGCACCGATGATGGGGAGATGGGCAGTTGGTTTGAGCAGACCTGGGGTTTTGCCAAACAGATTTTGCCACTCTTGCTCTTTGGCGTCCTAATCGCGGGACTTCTCCTGGGCCGACCGGGACAGGAAGGGATCATTCCCTCCGAGTGGATAAGCCGTTCAGTAGGTGGCAACTCGCTTTGGGCGAACTTATTCGCCTCTGTAGCCGGAGCCTTTATGTATTTTGCAACACTAACGGAGATTCCGATTCTGCAAGGACTCTTGGGCAGTGGCATGGGAAAAGGGCCGGCTCTTGCCTTATTGCTGGCCGGGCCGGCGCTGTCATTACCGAGTATGTTAGTGCTGCGAAGCATCATGGGCCTTAGAAAAACGGTTGTTTTTGTAACTATCACCGTGGTCATGGCGACAATAACAGGAATGATCTACGGGGCGGTGTGGGGATGAAGAGATTGCGAACTCCAGTAGCACTCATGGCAGTTGCAGTAGTGGTGATTGCAGGCGGCTGTGCCGTGATTCACCCGACCGATCCGTATCGTCAATTGAAGCCACCAAAGAGTATTGAGCGGCAGACAACGGTACCTACCCGTGAAAGCGCCCTGCCCCACGACTCGCTTAGCCTGGAACGGGCTATCGAAGTCGCCTTGGCGAACAATCCTGGAATCACCGCGGCGGCCTGGGAGATCGAGCGAGCGGCGGCCCAACAGAACATAGCGGTGGGGGAACTCCTGCCTCGTCTGTACGGCACGGGCAGCTATGTGCGCAATCTGGACCCTCAGCGTTTGGTGGCAGTGCGTAATTTGTCCGACCCTGCGGTTTTCAGCCGGGACATTGCATCTGCGGACGTTGTCTTACAGATGCCACTGTTCAGCAGCGGACGTCTTATCAATGGAGTCCGTGCTGCATCGTTGCTTGAGCTGTCGGCGAAGCACCGCTTTGCTCGTAGCAAAGAAGAATTGGTATATAATGTCACCAGCGTCTTTTACTCCATTCTGGCTCAGCGGCGCGTGGTCGAGTCCGTGGAGTTTTCCCAACAGACGCTTCAGGAACACCTCAAGCGTGTCATCACCCTGGTCGAGTCTCAGAAAGCGGCATTGGTTGATCGACTTCGCACGGAAGTGCGTCTGGCGGATGTGACCCAGCGCCTCGTCCAGGAGACAAACTCCTTAGACATCCAGCACCGCCTGTTGGCCAATATGCTTGGACTGGAAAATGATACGGCATTGCCGGCTATTCAGGGCGAACTTGCGCCGATTGTGAAGACTCAAGAGCTGGATACGGACACGATTTTCACCGTGTCACGACTTGACCGAGACGACTACCTGGCGGCAAAAGCCGGATTGGAAGCTCAGGCCCGGACCGTCGATGCCGCTCGGGCGGCGCATTGGCCTACGTTCTCATTGCAGGGATCATATGGCTACCGCTGGGCGGTTGAAGATGAAGTACGCGTGTCCGGTGCTTCAACTTCGGAAGACATCGGGCGCATCGGAATCGTCTTCGACCTTCCCTTTTTAGAAGGTGGACGTGTTCGAGCCAAAGTCAGCGTGGAACGAGCCCGCATGGCCGAACAGCAGGCCCGGCTCCGACAACTTGAATTGCAGATGCAGCTTGAGGTCGAAACGGCGCTCTTGAATCGACAGGCAGCATCCAATCGACTCGAAGCTACCGGAAAAGCCGTAGATCAGGCAACCGAAAGTCTGCGGATCGAACGTGAGAAATACGAACTTGGCCGAGGTGCCATTGTCGACGTTCTGGACGCCCAATCGGCGCTTCTGGATGCCCAGACAAATCATTATCGCGCCCTGGCTGACCTGCACATTTCCCAGGCGCAGCTCAAATTAGCGACAGGATCGGATCAATGAAGAATAAGAAAATTGCAGTGATCGCCGTCGCGGCGTTAGTCATAGTCATCGTCATTATAGTACGTTCTATCTTTTTGGGTGGGGACGCGTCGCAGGATGCTTCGTCACAAAAGAGCGCAGTACAGGTCAGAGTATCTCCGGCGACAGTGGAGTCTATCTCGGAAATGCTTGAACTGACCGGTTCGGTGGTACCGCAGAGAATTGCTCGGCTGGCCTCGCCTGCCGAGGGACCGGTCACGAATCTTAAGGTTCGCGAAGGGGATCGCGTAAAGGCTGGCGACATCCTGTTGTCTATCGGACGTCGCGAAGGAATCGAAGCGCAAATAACCTCCTACCAGGAAAGTGTCAAGAAAGAAGAAGAAAATCTCAATAGAACGAAGCAGTTGGTAGAAAGTCAGGCTTTGCCCGGTGAAGAGCTCGATCGCGCCAAGGCTGCATATGAAAACGCCAGAGCGCAATTGATCAATGCCATGGAGGCGGTACAGGACTATTCGGTCATAGCGCCATGGAGTGGAATCGTCTCGAAGGTCAACGTCCGCGACGGTGACTATGTCGTGCCGCGCGCCCCTTTGGTCGAGGTGTATGACCCGGCTAATCTCATTATCGAAGCCGCGGTTCCCGAGAGGTACTCCGCGCAATTGCGCAACGGATTGAACTTGACAGTTCGCCTCGACGCCTTTCCCGACTCTACTTTCAAGGCAACAATTAAGAGAATCTATCCCTTTCTGGAAGATCGGATGCGCACGCGCACAATCGAAGCGGAGATTGACGCCAGGATTGCTATCCTTCCCGGAATGTTTGCCCGATTGCAGATGCCCCTTAATACGATCGATAACGCGGTGGTTGTACCCAGCCAGGCTGTTCTGGTGCAGCAATCCGGCGGACGAGTCGTTTTCGTTGTCGATGCTGACACGGTATCTCAACGCACGGTCGAAGTGGGTATAGAGCAGGATAATCGCGTACAGGTGGTTTCGGGAATAGCTTCCGGCGAGACTATTGTGGTGGCCGGAAACGAGAAGTTGAAGCCGGGGGCGCCGGTTCGCGTGATTCAGCCCGCTTCCAAGCCGAAAGATACGGGAGGCGGTCGGTAATGAAGATCACACAATATGCCGTCAATCGTCGTCTCGCTGCTAACACCATAGCCGTTGCATTTATAGTGCTTGGATTGTTTGCCCTTTGGCAGTTGCCCGTGGACTTCATGCCCGATATCACCTACCCGATGATTAAGGTGCATATCTGGTGGCGCGGGGCAACACCGGAGGAAATCGATAAGAACATCGCCGATCCGGTGGAGCGGCAAATGGCCACGGTTGACGGGCTAGATTATCTTGAATCGTCTTCCATTGAAGGCATGTACACCCTCCAGGCCAATTTCCAATATGACATTGATGTCGACGTTGCCTACCAGGACGCCCTAGCGGCCATGGCAAGAGTGGCCCGGGAGCTACCCAAGGACATGGACCCGGCGGTGATCATTAAGGCCGACCCATCGCAACTCCCAATCGTTCAGATGACCGTGACCAGTGACGTGTGGGATCTGGTCAAGATAAGGACATGGACGGACGAATGGTTGCAGGATCAGCTCCTGGCGGTACCGGGTGTTGCCGGAACTGAAATCGTCGGGGGGTTGAAGCGTGAAATCCGGATTCACCTCGATGAGGAAGCGCTCGAGAAGCACGGCCTCACACTTGCCGGAATAACCAAACGGCTTCAGGAGGAGAATGTCGAACAGTTTGGTGGCCGGGTGACTTCAGGCAACAAAGAGTTCATAGCCCGAACCATCGGTGAATACCACAGCCTTGAGGAGATTCGCTCGCTTGTTGTGGCCAGCCAGGGTTCGGCGAAAGTCCTCTTGCGGGACATCGCCGAAGTAGTTGACGCCAATGAAGATGTACGAGTTATTACGCGCCTTGACGGTCATCCAGCGGTCAAACTTAGCGTCCTGAAGCAGGCTGATGCCAATACCGTCGAAGTGGCGCAGGCAGTTAGCGACAGAATCAAAGAGCTGGAGCCGGTTTTACCTACTGGTATAAAGCTCGGCATGGTGGAGAATCAAGCCGATTACGTGATGGCCGCTATCAACGGTGTCAGCAGCGCCGCGTTGGAGGCGGCGATTCTGGTTATTCTGATAGTCTGGTTGTTCGTCGGTTCCTGGCGTCAGGTTCTCGTTCTGGTGATCGCCATACCCCTGACGCTGGTTCTGAACTTCGGCCTTATGAAGCTGGCCGGTTTTTCCCTGAATATCTTTTCTCTTGGGGGCCTGGTGATCGCGATCGGCGTCCTGCTGAGCAATTCGATTGTGGTGATTGAGAACATTACTCGGTGGCGTCAGGAGAACCTGGCTAGAGGCGAACATGATATGATGAAGTTCGAACCGATGAACCGCCTCGTAGTGGACGCCACGACTGAAGTTGGCATGGCTGTGCTGGCCGCAACACTGTCATTCCTGGCGCTGTTCATTTCTTTCCTGCTGGTGCCGGGGTTGGTCAGCCTGCTGTTCCGCGAGTTGATTCTTGTCGTGGCCGGCATCGTCGTTATCAGCCTGATCGTGGCCATTTCCATCACACCCATGCTGATGTCGATCGTTTTCGGCCGAGTTGATTCCAGTACGAAACTTTCCCGCTTCGATCTTTTCTTTAAACGGATGACCGAGACCTATGTCCAGATACTGGAAAAGGTCATTCGGTTGCGCTGGGCCGTCGTGTCCGTGTTTACGTTCGTTCTCGTCGCGGCGGTTGTTCTCATGGGATTGCTGGGCAGCGAATTTCTGCCGCAAATGGACGACGGACGCATCATGGTCAAGGTGAAATTACCAACCGGCGCTTCCCTGGCGGAAACAGATCGGGTCCTGGCGGAAATCGAGAAACGCATCGG
>QZKI01000076.1 GCA_003598055.1 Candidatus Abyssobacteria bacterium SURF_17
CGCCCTTTGGGCGCGAAGATGTGTCTCCCAACTTGAACTAGAGGTCGAAATCACACAGAGGAGAAACAAATGGCTGAACATTTCTACTCGAAAGATGCGCTGCTCGCGATGGGCAAATTCGCCGAAGTGAAGGGCGACCTGCTCGGAGCTTTCGCGAGCTTCAACCAAAAGGTGTTCGAACCCGGCGCACTCTCCGAAAAAATGAAGGAATTGATCGCGGTCGGCTGCGCGCACATCACCCATTGCCCGTATTGTATCGACGGCCACACGCGCAAGGCCAAGGAAGCCGGCGCAACGGAAGAAGAGATAGCCGAGGCGATCATGGTTGGTGTCGCATTGAGCGCGGGCGGCGCGATGGCGCATAGCTCGATCGCGATGAAGGCGCTCGAGCAGGAATAGCGTTCGCAACGGCGGCGCAGGAATCATGTGGGGTTGCTTGCTCGCGCCGGCAGCGGCGGCCGTCACGCAGAAAAAGGATAACGCTTAAATCACGAGGGTCAGGCCCACATGTTGTGAAAGCCTGACCCTCTTACCTTTAACAATACCTGAGCACGGCGCTAGAGGTCGACCAGGGTCTTGAAACCCCCGTAGGCCATGCGCTTGACATCGAACGGCATCGACTTCATATCCATCATCTTTGCGAGTCGCGGGTCCTTCATTGCCTTTGCGTTCACGCGGTCGCGGTGCGCGCGCGACTTAAACGTCACCCACGAGAACATCACCGTCTCGCCGCGCTTGAGCTTGAGCGTGCGCGGGAACGGCTTCCCCATCTCCACGTTGAGGTCGTCGCCAACGCATTCCCGGAACTCCAAAGCGCCATGTTCCCGAAAAATCTTCCCTGCCTTCTTCGCCATGCGGCGGTAGGCCGGCAAGTTTTTCTTGGGAACGGCCAGGACAAATCCATCAATGTATCGCATCTGAATCCTCCTTTGGTTGCGCCTCCAATCATGGCGGCCTCTTTCAGTCATGGCAGCCAGCGACTTTTGTCGAGAACACCTCTGCCAAAAATCAGCCCTTCGCCAGGTATTCAGCGAGCTTGTCGAAGGATTCGCTCCAGCCCTGTTGACACATATCGCGTTCCGAATCCGGCACGGGCCCGAGGTCGTGCCGCAAGGTGAGCTTCGTCTTGCCACCATGCTCGGCGAATGTCACCGTCACCAGCATTTCCGCCGGCCAGCTCGGGCTCATTCCATAGTGCGTGGCCGGGACCGGATTACCTTTCTCATCTACAAAGAAATCGGTGCAAACAATCCGCTCCGGCTCGACGATTTCGCGATAGACTCCTTTCCCCCAAAAGTCGCGACCTTCGGGCGAGCGCATGCAGTAGTGAATAACGCCTCCCACGCGAAGATCGGTCTTGCAGAAGGGCGTCGTGAAGCCTTTCGGCCCCCACCAGCGCATCAGGCGCTCAGGCTCCGTCCACGCCTTGAACACAAGCTCACGCGGCGCATCGAAAACGCGCGTGATGACGACTACCTGCTCCACCCGTTCTTTTTTGGAACTTTGTCTTATAGCCATGTGCTTTCTCCTTTTTTCCCGACTATTGCAACGTGCTAGCCAAGCTTCGTGGCTCCTGAACAGACAGTCTCCGGGGGTCTCCGTCATCAGGAAGTGGCCCACCTCCGGCAGACTCCTGCACTCGCGCTTGAAAGAGCGCGGCAACGGCTTGTCGCAGAACGGGGCCGACGGATGAGCGCGAGCATTACCCACGGTGCGCATCGCTGTTCAATCGCTGTGCAAATTTCCTCGCCGGTTTCCCTATATTCCCATCTCCTCAGTTCAACACCTCATTCAAATAGTATGACAATAATCGGGTTGATCCGCGTGAGATGAGGAGTGTTGGTTTCTGCCTGTGTAATCCGCCTATGGACAAGCATGGATTCTCCGGTCAAGCCGGAGAAATGACAAGTGGGACATTCCGAGGGTTTTGTCGTTTCGCGCTCCTTTGTCATTCCCGCGGAAGCGGGAATCCAGGTCTTTCGCAGACGAGCATTTCGGAAATATGCCCTTTACGAATGACGCTTATTCTCACGGGAAAGGGAGAATGCTTACGCATCCTGAGAGACACCGCGAGCGCTCAGAGGAATCCGCGAATGTGACACCTTCGGAAGTGAACAACCTAATCAGAAACCGGCTCGTAAGGAACCATCTCGTGGGTTTCGGGATCATATATGAGGACAAGGGTATTCGGGTCGGCCGCAGCTTCTTCGAGTGCGCTTCGGGAAATCCGGGGAAAAGATTCATCAAAGGCATTCGCCATTGTGAGCCGGACCGATTCTATTCCGGAACGGTCGAGCCCGAAGATGGCTCTGAGCACGGTGCGCATCGGGGTGATCAGCAATGCCACCCCATGAAAGTCGTCTCCCTGGTACCACGTCGGTTGGTCCACCACAAGAATCGTTTCTTTTTGGGGATACCGATTGATGAATTCAACGGTGGAGCGCACGGTCTTTTGGATGATATCATTTCCTGTGCTCCAGATATCGAAGACATTCCTGGCATGGAGATGCCCTTGAACTGCGACACAGAGATAAAGAAACACTGCCGCCAAGAAACCGACGAACTCCCTATGCCGTGGCGACAAGTCCGCAGCTCCAAATAGCCGTACTCGAGAAAGCCCCGCCGCGGACATGCGTGTCAATCCCGCCATCAGAATAGCCCAGCCTATCGAGGGAATATAACAATAACGAGGGCTCATCTCAGAAATCAGCACTGCCGGCAGCACGAAGAGGACGGCCCACGCTATCATAATCTTCTGCTTCCATCCGGTCCGGATGAAAAGAAAACCGATGACCAGCAGCAGCATCAAGGATGCGAGAACCGGGATATACGGCTTCTGCGCAAGGTTACTGAAGACCCAATAGGCATTCATGTTATTGAACGGTGAAAGATAACAGCCTGCGGACACAAAATTCTGAAGCACTTTCTCGACGGAAATGCGGGCCACAACGATCCTGTGCGTTTGAAGCTGCTTGATGAGCATGAGTACAACGAGAGCGGCCGCCGGTATCGCATAAGCCTTGAACAAGTTGTTGAAGAAAAAATCAAATGAAACGCGAGAAGCTTTCTCGCGTTCTCCCAGAAGATCATACAAGAAGCACACGCCGATGAGCGGAACAGCTATCTCGTACGTGTATATCCCCAAGATGTAAAAAATCACAAAACCCCAGAGATGCCGTCGGCCACTGCCCTGCCGATACTTCAAGAAGGAGAGGAAGGAGAGAAGGACGAACAGCGTCGTCATCACATATGGGAATCCCCCCAACGGCCACAACCCGAAATCATAATTGAGAAAGAAGAACGTGAACAGGACCGCCGCTCCGACCGCATGAAACCTGCTCTGAGTGAACGACCATGCCAATCTATACACCAAACCTGCGTTTATGCAATGCAATACTATATTGATAATACGATGTGTCGTCGGAACGCCGATTCCAAGCCAGGATGGAATTCCGAGAAACACTATATTAAGAGGATTATAGTGATACGTTTGCTGGAATGGCAGGATCGTTCTCAAGGGTCCGCCCGACAAATACTCTACAATGTTAAAGTCATCGGCGAAGAATGTGAACTCTAAGGCCGGCCGATAGAGAATAAAGAGAACGCAGGCTATGAGAATCGTCACCGGCAGTTGCAGCGGCAACCTCTCTGCGCCAGCCTGCAACGACTGGATTGCGGACTCTCTCAAATAATGGCGGGCAAGGAAAGCGGACAGGAACCACGCTATCGCGCCACCGCCAAGGCAGACCAGCAGGAATCCGAATGATACCAGTTGCCTCTGTCCCCGGGGCGATAAGGATGCGCCCAGCCCGCCTCTTGCCAGGACGACCCCGAACAAAGCAATTATCAGCCCCGTAATGATAATGAAGAGCACGATGAGAACGGGCGTCAGACCAGCTCGTGTTCCGGTTCTCGAGTATTCTTTCGGCTCGTGCATTTCGCCAATAGGAATCTTCAGGACATCTAACAAGAGGTAAGCGGCTCAGACTCGGAATGAGTATATACAAGTCGCGTTACCCTTTCAAACGGTTCCAACCTTCCCGTCCTGCAATCAGAAGTGAGAGTCCGCTCGCTCCGCGCCATGTTGGACCATCATCTGCTTCGCAATTGTGCAACCTCAGCGGTCCGAGGATACGTTTGATTTATTCCCGGGCAGCCGCTATTGTATGATCCTATCAAGTTTCAGCCGAAAACCGTTTGGAGCAAGAAACCGAACGCTCGGTCGAGAAGCACCGCGAAGTAAGTCGAGAACCATATCATGGCATATCTGTTCGGCGACTCGGATGTGGCGGCGCATCGATTGAAGGTCCTCGCTGATGTATACGAGAAATCAACGCGAGAGTTTGTTGCCGGTGCTGTCGGCGAAAGCCCTTCCCTGTTCGTAGACCTGGGATGCGGGCCAGGGTATACGACGCATGCATTGGCAGATGTCCTCCAATGCGCGCGAGCAGTAGGTCTCGATAACTCAGAACATTTCATTTCACTGGCTCAGAAGACGCAGACGCATCGCATTTCGTTCCTGCTGCATGATGTTACATGCATCCCTTTTCCAACAGCTCCCGGAGACACGCTCTATTGCCGCTTCCTCTTGACACATTTGCGGGACCCGCAGGCCCTTACTCGCAGATGGGCCACCCAACTGAGCCCCAAGGGGCTTCTGCTCATTGAAGAGGTTGAGCAGATACACACAACCAATAGGACGTTTCGTGCATATCTCGATATTGTGGAATCCATGCTGGAGGACCAATCGCGGAAGTTGTATGTCGGCCCGATAGTGAGCTGTCTGGAAGTTCCCGGCCTCCTGAAACGGCGGACGAACAAGGTGAAACGTTTGGAGGTTTGCACGCACAAGGCCGCAGAGATGTTCTTCCTCAACATTCAATCATGGAAACACCAGCCTTTCGTTCGAACGAATTACTCCTCCGAGCTAATCAATGGTCTAACGACAGAATTGGAGCAGCTCGCCGTAAAATCAGATGATAAATCCGACATCGAATGGGGCTTGCGCCAGATAGCATTCGAGCGTGCATGAGAAACAGGGAGACCGTCCCGCAATTCTGTAGGTGCGAATTCATTCGCATACGCAGCGTGAAACAGCGCGGAAAACCCATGCGAATGAATTCGCACCTACAAACGGAGGTTCCCAAGTGTGAATTGCGGGACAGTTTCAAGGAGGGGGCTTATGTCGTGGGACAAAGAGTATGACAGGAGCGGGCATCTGTGGGGCGAGGGACCAAGCGAGTTGGGCATGGCCGCAGTCTCGTACTTCCAGACACACGCGCTGAGCGCGCGCACGCCGGAAATAGTAGATATCGGTTGCGGCTATGGTCGCGACACTTTCTATTTGCTTGAGACTATCCCATGCAAAATTACGGGAATAGACACCTCCGAAAAAGCTATCGAAATCGCGAGAAGTGAATCTCTCAAGAGACAGAATAAGGATGTGGAGTTTCAGCGCCGGGACTTCGGGGTGATGAACCGGGAGCGGTTCGACATCGTGTTCGCCTCTAATCTCTACCAACTGTTGAAGAAAAAGGAACGAGAGGAATTCAGGAATATGGCAGAGAGAATTCTCAAGCCCGGCGGCCTTCTCTTCCTGAGCACGCTCTCGGTGTCCGACCCGGAACATAGCGGACAAGGCGTTCCGGTCCCCAACGACCCCAATTCATATGATATCGGGAAATTCCTGCACTTCTGCACGAAAGAGGAGTTGGCGCGCGATTTCAGTTTCCTCGAAATCAGGCAGCTGTATGAGCACGAGTATGACGAGCCCCGCGCAACCGGCGAGACGCATCACCATATTTCCTGGATACTGATAGGAGAGAGGATACGCAAGGAATCTGCTTAGACGTTGCAGTTCAGCTTCAGAATTTTGACAAACGCTGAGAACGGGCAAATAAACGAGCGCCGGGAGACAAGTTTTTTTTCGTCATCCTGGAGTCGGAGACGAGATGGCAGCTTTCTGCAAGAGTGCCTGGGTGAGTCTTTCTATTGCGGGGGCCAAAGCATCGAGTGAGGAAATCGTCTCAGAGGCGACGGCGGTCACCTTCCCGGAGTTTACCTCGACCATCCTCAGGTTGACCACATATTTGCCGTCGAGGTTGCCTATCTCGCCCATCGTCATGAGGTCCGCCGACAACGCTTTCGCGACCATCGCCAACCGCAAGGGATTTCGGAGTTCTCGCTCGGGGATTCCGAGTTGCTTCGCAGCGGCGAGGACTGCGTAACGCCGAATCGTAACGACCCTGCCGTTTTTCTCCAGCATTGTTCGCAAGAACGCCGCACTCGCTGACGGCAGGCAGTTCAATTCAGGGGCGCAGCCGATGAATGGAACATCATGCACAAGCACGGTCCGCGGCGAGCTTGATCGCGGATCGCGTTCGCGGGGTCCGGCCGCCAGTTGCTCGGTCAGTCGCTTCTGCGCCGCCCTGTCACCGGCGAAGGCCGCCTCTAACTCATACTCGCGAACGAGCGCCTGAACGAGAGGGTCCGCGACCCCGGTTGACGTGATGATGTTCGCGTACATCGCGGCTGCCGGCAGATTGTCGCTTCGCCAATGATACGCGAGGAGATTCGCGCTGATCATGCCGTTGAGCGGCGCGAGCGCAAACGCTTTCTTATACAGTCGCAGCGCAGCCTTGTCGTCTGCCCTGTGTTCCGCCGCTCTCGCCTGCATGTTGAACGCGAGCGCCTGCTGCCATGTGAACAGGAACTTCTTGCTTGCCGCATCATCGAACAGCGTCGACGCCGTTTCACACTCTCCGGCTCGCGTCTTCACCATTGCGGTGACCCACGCGGCGAATCCGCTCGTCGACGCGCGACCACACTCAACAAGCGCGCTTGCATCCTTTGCCTCGAGGTACGAGACGAACCCGAGCGCGGCATGAGCTTCAGAGGAGTAAGACGATGCTTCGCGCGAGAGCGGCTCAAGCGCCCGGCGTGCCGCATCCATGTCTCCCATCAGTCCCGACAGATAGCCCACGGCAAGAGTTTTCTCCGGCGCACTGAGCCACCCCTCCGACATGGTCTCATACAACTTCAGGGCCGAGGCATGAAAGCCTGCTGAAACGAGCGTCTCGGCCGAAGCCGCAAGCACGTCCTTCGCAGCGCTCACGGGAGCAATGACCGAGGCAGCGATGCCGCCCGGGCCCACAATAACCGCCGCCGGAAGCTCACGCGAAAGTCCGTAACTGAGCGTGACTCCTCTGTCATCGGTGAGAACGACTGAGCGCATCGCCTGATCCTGAACCGCGCCCTTGAGGTCTTCGGGATTTGCAGGACTGACAGCCTGTATCGAAAGTGTATCGGAGGCATTCGAGGCGATTTCGTGAAGCGCAGCAAGTATCTGTAGTGCGCCAGGTGACGCATCGCAAAAATAGAGTACGAGGATACCGCCTCCGGAAGGCGGCCTCAGGCTCACCGAATCGCCGTCCAGATTCTGAAGGGAAAACGCCGGCGCCGGAGCGCCGATCTCCAGTGCAGCCGCTTCAACATGAAAGAAAAAGAGGATGAAGAGCAGAATGGCTAAAGGGTCAGGTCTGCACACGTGACACACCTGACGGCAGATCAGAACAAGGAAACGTGAAAACAAGCCAATTCCGTCAAATGTGTAGACCTGACCCCTCATGAGAGGCGGGAGCGACGAGACTTGAACTCGCGACCTCCGGCTTGACAGGCCGGCGTTCTAACCAACTGAACTACGCCCCCTTAAAGTAACGTCTCACGCGCAATGGAATCGAAGCATGCAAAAATTTGGGATTGCGCCCCCTTCTGCACGACGCAATCCTCCACTTCCATACCGCGAATTTCAACGCCACCGACTACACTATGTATAACCGAAAATCGCGGAAAAGTCAAGCCGCATTCTGGGTGTGCATGAAGGTGATCATAACGGTGCGCACCTTCCGCAGGAGCGCAGCACCCCGAGCCCTTACTAATGAAGCAACGAAACACATCACCGTATTTTATGAAACCATGCTCTCAGGTCTCTCTCTCATAAGTCGGTGACGTATTCTCACCTTTTGTGGAGGCACCCCGGTGGGTCGCCCGTACAAGAAGCTAGGTCAACTCTACGCCTGCAACCCGCAATTTTCACCGTAAGGACGCACGGCCGGCTGCCCCCACAAACGAAAACACCCCTGTTGCCGAAATCCTTTTTCTCCCTTTACCGTTTCGTCCCTAACTCTTCTTGCCTGCCCCTTTCACCTTTTCCTTATTTCATGGTCGAGGGGGCAAAGAGAATACCGGACTATCGGACTATTAGAGGAATGTGGTCTAATAAATTTTTTATTTAGATTTGCTGGAAATAGTTCAATTATTACATAACTTATTGTTATATATATAGTTATATCAATAAAACATTTCTGGTTGCTTCTCGAGATTCTGCTTGACAAGAGCCGACATGTATGGTACAATCTTTCTAGACTAACAAGACCAAAATGCTCCACTAATAAATCCAAGGGTGCTGAGAGAACGGAGAGAGTCCTAGAGACCTCGGAAGATGGGGGACGAAATGAAGATGAAAAAGAAGGTCCGGAGCAGCGTTGGAAAGAAGAAGAACGATGCGCGAGTAAGATTCTCACGTGTGACGAGTCACGGCGGCAAATTCGGCACAAATTCCTTGACTCTTCACGGCGCATCCGCAACGGCGGTTGCAGTGGCTGAGGAAGAAGAGATTCATGAAAAGGTAGCATTGCACGACGAAGCCGACGCCGATTTGGAGAACGAGGACGATTCGGAAGTTGAGGATACCGAGCCGGATTCCGATGACGTCAGTGAGGAGACCGAAGAGGAAGAGCCGGCCGAACCCGTTGCCGGCAGCCATATGCCGGGCGAAGACCTCCTTCGGCTCTACTTTCGAGACATCGGGCGAATCCCTCTGCTTTCAGAGCATGAAGTCATAGAATTGGCCAAGGGCCTGGAGCACGCCCGCAAGAAGAAAAACAAGGCGGCTATGAGAAAGATAAAGGAGAAACTTGTGTCGGCCAACCTGCGCCTGGTCGTCAGCATTGCAAAGAAGTTCTCCGGTTGCGGAATGCCTCTTCTCGACCTCATCCAGGCGGGAAACACCGGTCTGATGAAGGCGGTTGACGGATTCAATTACAAATTGGGATTCAAATTCAGCACGTACGCCTCGAAGTGGATACAGGCGGCAATCACGCGCACGATCTCGAATCAGGTTCGCACCGTGCGGATTCCTGTTAATGTAATACCCGCTCTCAAGAAGGTGGACAGGACCAACCGCAAGCTCACCCGGGAACTCGGGCGCAGGCCGACAATTTCGGAGATTTCGAAGGATTCGGGCGTTGAAACGGAGAAGATACGCTCAATGGCGGAGATTCCACAACACTCTATTTCCCTCGACTTCCCGGTTGACGGCGATAACGGGGATTGCACGCTCGGCGAGATCCTTGGAGATAGTCAAACGGTTTCGACGACGGAACTGGTTGATAAGCATTTCTTCCGGGAACAGCTCGAGACGGTTATGGGCGACGCGTTGGATGCCCGCGAACAGGAAGTGCTCAGACTCAGATATGGCCTTGAAGACGGCTCTGAGCGCACGCAATCCGAGATCGCTGACTACTTGAAGCTCTCACGACAGCGGGTATCTCAGATAGAAAACAAGGCGCTCTTGCGCCTGCGACACCATATCCGAAGCCAGTCGCTTCGAGGTTTCTTGAATTAGGCATACGTGGTAAAGTATTCTCTCAACCGGCTGCATCCGACAAGATGCAGCCGGTTGACTTTTCATGGCGTCTCTCCCTGAAGATTGCTGGCATCTTGCACCTGGCTGGGAATTTGCAAATATGACACTATCTTGTTATAATACGCCCACTTAGAAACCACCTTGCAAAGCCAGAATACCCCGTGCAGTCGTTTGAATCGAAGGGCGAAATACCATGACGGGAAACGAGTTGCGCAATAGCTTTCTTGACTTTTTCAGGCGGCACGGCCACACGATAAAACCAAGTTGGCCGCTCGTGCCGCCGGATGACCCCACGCTGCTATTCACCAGCGCCGGCATGGTTCAATTCAAGAAAGAGTTTCTTGGCGAGATTCCCCTCGTCTTCACGCGGGCTGCGACGTGCCAGAAATGTTTCAGGACGTCCGACATTGATAATGTGGGCAAGACCACGCGCCACCACACGTTCTTCGAGATGCTCGGCAACTTTTCTTTCGGCGACTACTTCAAGGAGGAGTCCATCGCCTGGGGCTGGGATTACGTGACGAAGGAACTCGGCCTGCCAGAAGAACAACTCTGGATAACGATATTCAGAGACGATGATGAGGCCTTTGAAATATGGAAAAAACTCGTTTCACCGCAACGAATCGTCCGAATGGACGAGGAGGACAACTTCTGGACAATGGGACCCACGGGACCGTGCGGCCCATGTTCCGAGATACACTACGATTACGGGAAAGGAGTGGGCTGCAACCGTCCTGAATGCGAATTCGGCTGCGAGTGCGACCGTTACGTAGAAATTTGGAACCATGTATTCACACAGTTCGACCGTCACGAAGACGGAACTCTTAACCCACTGCCTAAAAAGAACATAGACACAGGTATGGGACTGGAGCGAATTGCGGCGGTGATGCAGGGAGTTCATTCCAATTTCCAGACCGACCTGTTCAAGCCTATAGTCGAATATGCCGCCTCGCTGACCGGTGTTGACCCTGAGGATGCAGTCGAGAAATACCGTATCATCTCCGACCATGTGAGGGCTTTGACGTTTCTCGTCGCCGACGGAGTCTTGCCCTCGAATGAAGGAAGGGGCTACGTCGAGAGAAGGATTCTCCGGCGCGCCGTCCAGCGCGGGCGGGATCTCGGCATGCGCGACCCATTCCTCTATCGAATCGTTGGGGCGGTGGTGGATACGTACAAGGCGGCCTATCCCGAGCTCGAGGCAAGGCGCGAGCATATCAGCAAAGTCATAAAGACCGAGGAAGAACGGTTCAACGAGACGCTCACGCAAGGCCTTACGCTCCTTGAAGATATAATGCATGAACTCAACACCTCGGGCAGGAAGCAAATCAGCGGACAGGAGCTCTTCAGACTGTACGACACCTACGGGTTCCCGATGGAGTTGACCGAGGAAATCGCGGTTTCGGAAGGTTTTCAAATAGATAAAGCCGGCTTTGAGTCAGAAATGCAGAAGCAGCGTGAGAGGGCGCGGGCGGCCTTCACTGGCTATGAAGCGACAGGCGACGTGCGGCCATATACCGAACTGGCCAAAAAACTGCCAGCCACGCGGTTTGTGGGATACACTGAGCTCAGTGCGGAAGCGAAAGTGCTGGCGATTCTTGTTGACGGCCCTCCCGTCCAGTCGGTGAAAGCGGAATCGGATGCCGAGGTGGTTCTCGACATTACCCCGTTCTATTCCGAGGCGGGCGGACAAGTGGGAGACAAGGGAACGCTGGCGGCCAAAGGCTTCGCTGCCGAGGTAGTGGACACGCGAGCGCCCGTGACCGGTCTGGCCGTGCACAAAATTCGCATAACGTCTGGCGAACTGAGAGTCGGACAAACGGTGCTCGCGCAGGTGAATGAGAATCTGCGTCGCGATACTGCGGCGCACCACTCGGGCACGCATCTGCTTCAAAGCGCTTTGAGAGAAGTGCTCGGTGAACATGTGTATCAGGCCGGCTCGCTCGTGGCGCCGGATAGATTCCGGTTCGACTATGCTCACTTCGCAGCTCCCGATGAACGCCAGATTCGGCGCATCGAGCTGCTGGTGAATCAGCGTATCCGCGAGAATATCCCGGTTGAGACACCGATCTTGCCGTACAATAAAGCAAAGGGCCTCGGAGCGATTGCGCTCTTCGGCGAGAAGTACGGCAACGAGGTCCGCATGGTGAAGATGGGCGACGTGAGCAAGGAATTATGCGGCGGCACCCACGTGCACGCCACGGGCGACATCGGGCTGTGCCTCATCACGTCGGAATCCTCAGTTGCAGCAGGCATCCGCCGAATAGAAGCGGTGTGCGGGAGCGCGGCCTATCGAAGGGTGCGTGAAGACGACGATATCCTCAGGGAGGCCGAATCCGTGCTGAACGTGACCCGGAGCGAGATTCCAGCGAAAATCCGCCAGCTTTTCGAGGAAAGGAAGAAAGCGGAGAAGGAACTGGCTCGCCTGAAGACGGCGCTCGTTGCCGACAAAGCGGACAATCTCCTCGCACAAGCCGTTGACGTCGACGGTATCAAGGTGCTCGCCGCCAGACTCGATGACCACGACGCCGCCCACTTGAGAAACACCGTGGACTCACTGAAAGCGAAACTGCAGTCGGGCGTGGTCGTTATCGGAGGCGTCTCGGAAGGGAAAGTGCTGCTCATCGCCGGAGTCACCAAGGACCTCACCGGCAGGGTACATGCGGGGAACCTCTTGAAACACCTCGCGAAGATTGTCGGCGGCAGCGGCGGCGGCCGGCCAGACATGGCTCAGGCGGGGGGCAAAGAACTCTCGAAGCTGCAGGCAGCGCTTACGGAAGTGCCCAGCGCCGTCGGCCGTATGATAAAAGGCGATTGAGCCGTGGTGGCCATGACACATATCTGCAAGCGAATATTGGGACTTGACGTGGGGGATAAAAGAATTGGTATCGCTGTCAGCGATGAAATGGGCATCACCGCGCAGGTTGTAGGAACCCTCGTCCGGTCTCAAACAACTGTTGACTGCGGTAGAATAATGAAAATAGCCCAGGAAAAGGGGGCAGAATTGATAGTGGCAGGCTTGCCGAAGAAGCTCAACGGCAGCTCAAGCCCCCAAACCAAGAAAGTAGAGGCCTTTCTTGCTGAGTTACGAAAACACAGCCATATTCCCATTGAAACATGGGACGAAAGGCTCACCACCACGTCGGCCGAGGCGATACTTATCGAGGCGGACTTGCGCAGGAAGTTAAGACGTGATATAATAGACTCAATAGCCGCGCAAATTATGCTCCAGCATTATTTGGATTGTAATCCAGTAGGAGAATCTGAACGGGACCGAGGCAGGAAGTAAAGGGAGCGGAGATTGACGGCCGAGAGTATTGATAATTTTTCGACCGGAGCAGCAGAGCAACCGTCTGCTCCCGAAGATGAGCGCGAGGGCAGAGGCCGCAAGCTTGTGGCTATCGGCTTCTTCTCGTTCTTTGTCCTTCTCTGGCTCTTGATTCATTTCCTGAACGAAGCCTTGACGCAACCCCGCGCGTCGGAGATCCGCGAGCGGCCCTTCGCAATAGTTGAAATCTCACCGGGCTCGAGTTTATCAGATATCACGAAGAATCTCATGGATGAAGGCGTCATCTCGAATGAGTTTCTCTTCAAGTCGACTGCGGTGATGCGTCGCACAAATCGCGGGCTCAAGGCCGGCGAATACCGGTTCGACAAGTCGATGGCTCTTCTGGATGTGCTCACGTCTCTGGAGCAAGGGCGGGTGATGCTGCACCGGTTCACGATTCCGGAAGGCTTCACGGTCAAACACATTGCCGACTTGCTCGCGAAGAAGGGGCTGGTTGATGCCGACGAATTTCTCCGATTGTCAAACGACCCGGAGGTTTGCGGTGAGCTAGGCATTGATAGTTCGACTCTTGAAGGGTTCCTGTTTCCTGACACGTACAAGGTCGCAAAGGGCATGCCTGCGAAGAGGGTGCTCCGGGTACTGGTGGACAGGTTCCGAAAGGCGTGCTCCGGCGAAATCGAGGACGAAATCGCCAAGAGCGGCATGGACATTTACGATATTGTGACAATCGCCTCAATCATCGAGAAGGAAGCGCTTTACGATGATGAAGAACCGCTGGTAGCAGGAGTCATTTACAATCGTCTCCGCCTCAACATGCGGCTCCAATGTGACGTGACAATTCGATACCCGCTTGATAATTACGGCGTCGAGTTGACCTACGCGGACCTTCGCATCGACTCGCCCTACAATTCTTATTTGTTGTACGGGTTGCCGCCCACGCCGATATGCAACCCGGGCATTTCTGCAATCAAGGCCGCACTGAAACCTGCCAAAACAGATTACCTATATTTTGTCTCGATGAACAACGGCCGCCACAAGTTCTCCGCCACGTATGCGGAGCATAGCGAGGCCGTGTACAAGTACCGGGTCCTCAATGAGCGCGGATAGGCCTGAGACCGCTCGTGTCGAACTGATAGCACCCGCCGGAAACTTCCAGAAACTCAAAGTGGCGGTCGCCTTCGGGGCCAATGCGGTTTATCTCTCCGGCCAGCGCCTCAGCCTTCGCGCGCAATCCGAAAACTTCACGCCTGAACAGATGGCCGAGGCCATCCAGTACGCGCACGAAAAACGAGTGCGCGTGTATTTACTCCTCAACGTGTTTCCACGGAATGAGCATCTGACGGAAATGCGCGAGGAACTTGCGTCGCTCGCAAGCCTTGCTCCCGACGCGGTCGTCGTATCGGACATCGGCGCCTTCGAGCTGGTGCGCAAAACCGCGCCCGATATTCCGATTCACATCAGCACGCAGGCTAATGTCATGAATTGGCGGGCGGCAAGGTTCTGGGAGAGAATGGGAGCCTCGCGCATCATTCTGGCACGGGAATTGAGTCTGGGCGAGGTTTCCGAAATCGCCTCGCGCGTGGACATCGAACTCGAGATGTTCGTGCACGGCGCGATGTGCATGGCGTATTCCGGCCGATGCTTCATGAGCAGGCATTTCGTCGGCCGCGACTCGAACCTCGGCGACTGCGCGCAACCCTGCCGCTGGGCCTACAAGCTGACAGAGGAAACCAGGCCGGATGACGTGCTCGAGGTCGAGGAAGGTCCCGAGGGAACGCTCATCTTCAGCTCGCGCGACCTCTGCATGATCGAGCACATTCCCGAAATCATTGCCGCCGGAGTGCGAGGGCTAAAAATTGAGGGCCGCATGAAGAGCGCGTATTACGTGGGAATCGCGACACGCGCATATCGGCGCGCGCTCGATGCGTTCTCCTCTTCGCCCGCAACGTTCTCGGCTGAGCCCGCATGGCTCGACGAACTCAGGAAGACGAGCAACCGCGATTTCACCACGGGCTTCTATCTCGGTGAAATGCAAGCAGGACTCACGCCGGCTGGCGGCGCCCGCCGCAAGAGCACTCATTCATTCGTGGGGATAGTCGTTGATGCCGAAAAGGACAAAAGCAAGGTAGAAGTGCGTGGCCGCCTTGAAAAAGGGACTTCAGTCGAATGTGTGCAGCCGAGCGGACGCGATTTCGAGCACGCGATTAAGTCCATGACAGACGAAACCGGCGCTGAACTCGAAATCGCCCAGCCCAACCAAATCATATATCTCCCAGAACTCCACGCCGAAACTCTTTCCCTCCTGCGGGCTGTCATCCAATAGTCTTTCAAACGGACGCGTGCAACAGCTTCCAGTAGCGAAGACCTCAGCCGCGTGTTTTGGAGCGTCGGCTGGTTCGTTTGGCTGGACGAACTGATCTCTGGGCCACTTTGATAAGAGACCGGAGGGCGTCGTTTACTGCCTCTTCAGTTGGGAACGCTTCTGCAACATCAGGGCTCAGGAGAACCAGATTTGTTCCTGCCCTGTAGGCCTTCAAATACTTGCCCCGAACACCGGAGCCTACGTCCTCACGCCGGTACTCTGAGCGTAATTCATCAGCCTTACCCTTCTTCATATATCCTCCTCTCGCGGCGTGTCATAAGACGCGCGCTGATGATTCTTAACCGATTCTCACGGTCAGTATGCGACACCACTATCAGTTGACCTAATCTTGACTTGCCAAATGTAAGGCATCGTTCTTCAACAAGGGAATGATCAGGATCCGCAAAGGTAATCGCCAGCGGATCGCCGAAAACCGTTGACGCCTCTTGAAAAGTTACACCATGTTTCTGTTCGTTTTGGGCGGCTTTCTTCGGATCCCATTCAAATTTCATCTCCTGTGCTCCCAATATTTGTCACAGGTATTCTGTTCCCCGCTGAAGCTCTTCCACAGTATACCATAGCCACCGCACCGAGTCAACTTATACTAAAGTAAATCGACAACCATCCGCAACCGCCGCTCAAAGAAGAAGCGATTTGCGCGCTCACGCCTTGATGAAAGTCCGCGTGCTAACAAATGACTGGACAACCCCCATTTCAAGAGTCAGTATTGAATAAGGCAGAAATAGCACAAGAATATCTGTCCCGGAATCCTGTAGGTGCGAATTCATTCGCATCTGGAGGCGAGAGGGAGCAGGAGAACCATGCGAATGAATTCGCACCTACAGAGGAACATTCCCGGCAACGGGACAGACTCAAAAGGAGGAATCAGTCATGGAAAAGAGGACAGTTGCGAGCACTTTTGCCCAATTCTTTATGGCTGTTCTGCTGGGATTGGCAATTGTGACAAGCACGGCTTTCGCCAAATCGGAAATGAAACCGGATGTCAGGGTTGTGCCGCAGTTCGAGAAGATGAAATCACTCGCGGGTGAATGGCAAGGGAAATCAAATGACGGGGTGCCTGCAACGGTCACGTACGAATTGGTCTCGAATGATTCTGCCCTGATGGAAAGACTTTCCATTGGCGCGGAGTCTGAAATGGTGACTATGTATCATCCGGACGGCGACCGTCTGATGATGACGCATTACTGCTCGGTTCGCAATCAGCCGAGGATGCGCGCGCAGCCCGCAGCGACCGAGAGCAATAAAATCGTGCTCGATTTCGTGGATGTGACCAACCTGTCCGCTCCGGACGCCGGCCATATGAAAAAGCTGGTCGTGACCTTCGAAGACGCGGATCATTTCACGCAGGAATGGACCTGGAGGGAAAAGGAACAAGAAGGCGCCACGGTCTTCCACTTCGAGAGGAAAAAGTAACGCCGTCCTCTGTTCAATGCCGAGTGGCGCTCATACCATAACCAAGTGGCACCTTGTCATTGCGACCCCGCCTGTGCCAGGGGAAGCAATCGGTCAAGAAGATGGAGATTGTTTCGTCGCTTTGTTCCTTTTGAGAAACCGCATTCCGGCAGTCATTGCGAGGGAGCGAAGGGCCGCAGCCCGGAGCGACCGAAGCAATCTCATTGGGCAGTATTGAAGATACATGCAGAGATTGCTTCGCTCGGGCCTGCGGCCCTTCGCTCGCAATGACACACGGGATGTTTCGTTTACAGTTAACCTCGCCGCAGGTGGGGTCGGATGCTGACAATGACATCCATGCAAATCTCTGACCGCAAGCTGGTGTGAGCTGCGCGTTCGTCGAACACGCTCGGACTACATCTTTGGTTGCAAGAACCGTTCGTACCGGAGCGGTGCGAGGTCAATCTCTTCGTAATGCTCAACGTTTCCGGTCAGAATCATCGACGCAATGATGCGGCCGGTGATGGGCGCGTGCATGACGCCGTGGCCGCTGAAGCCGACGGCGCAGAAGAATCCCGAAATGCCCGGCACCGGCCCGAGGATAGCCGTGTTGTCGGGCGTCATCTCGCGCAGCCCCGCCCAGCCTCTCATGATTTGAAGCGAGTTCATGTGGGGAAACCTTCGGCTGGCGCGTTCTGCCAGAATCTCCACGCTGCTCCAATCGACGCTCAGATCGCCGTTCCGGCACTCCCACAGCTCAGCGATGCTCATGAGGAGTCCGCCACTTTCGGGCCGGAAGTAAAATGGCGGCGTTTTGTCGAAATAAAAGGGAACATCCGCAGGAATTATCTTTGTGGGCGCGGTGATGAATATCTGCCGCTTGAACGGGACAACGGGGAAGTCTGGAATGCCCGCGAGGCGTGCAACCTCGGCCGCGGCGGGACCGGCAGCATTAATCACCATTTCCGTGAAAATGTTTCCCGCCGGAGTTTTCACCCCGATGATCCTATTACCTTCCTTCATAAAGCAGATTGCAGGCGTGGAGGTCAGAAACCTGGCACCGAGCCTGCGTGCAGCGGCGGCATATCCCTGAATCATCCCATGCGGGTCAAAGTAGCCGTCATTCGGCGTGTAGATTGCGCCGAGCAGGCCGTCTGCCACGATGCCGGGGAGAAGCTCGGCAAGCCGAGCGGGTTTGAACAGGCGCGCATCAACGCCCATACCGACAAGCTCTTCATGTATGTTCCTCAAGACGCTCATGTCCTCGGGCGTGCCCGCCGTCTGGATACAACCGCTCCGCCGAAAATCAATTTTTGTCTCGAACTCATCTTCGAATTCGAGGAGTGCGCGCAGGCTCTTGCGGCTCAACTGCAGGTTGACCTTTTCGGGGAGATGATGATAGATGACGCCTGCGCTCGCGGCGGATGAGCCCATCCCGAGCAGGGGCTGTTTTTCGAGCACCAGCGTGTTCTTGAGTCCGCCGCTCGCCAGATGATAGGCGATGCTCGCGCCTACAATCCCGCCGCCTATGATGACCGCATCGGCTGTTTGAGTCATACGATTGGCCCCCTACCCTCGAGAACTTTCCCTATTATACCAAGAGGCCCCATTCGGCATGATACAGGATATGCGCCATGAAGAGTGGTTTCCGGCGACATAATACCCGTATACGCACATTACACGGGTGTCAGGAGGCCCGACCCTTTATCTTTTCCGCAAAGGCAGGTATTATGTTCCCGGAATTTGGCTATCATAGGGCGACCCACCGGGTCGCCCCTACGACATACGCCCGCCTGAACCACCTTTTATCTGGCACACTGCGTGGTATAATACATTTTAGTTTCCGTGTCTTCCATGCGTCGAATTGGCGGTGCTCCACCTATGCTGGCCAAGCAATGAAACTCGCAGACTATCTGTTCATGCGCCACAGAAAGGGAACACGCGTCCCGTTCCTGCGGAATTCCCAGCTTCTCTGCATTATAGCCCTCCTGGGTTTTGCTCTGATTTACTGGTGGGCGCGTGTCCAGCACACCGACGCCGCAAACGCAATTCCCGCCGGTTCAAACATGGATATGTATGTGTACCATCTTCCCATGCACGAGTATGGGTTCAGCGAGCTTCGGGACGGCGCGATGCCGCTGTGGAATCCTTACACAAATTGCGGGATGCCGTTCCTTGCAACCTATCAACTCGCCTCATTCTATCCGCTTAATTTCCTTCACTGGTTCTTTTCGAGTCCGCTCGCCTTCAGTCTGACATACCTTTTGCACAGTTTCCTGGCCGGCTTGTTCATGTATTTGTGGATGCGCAAGCTCGAGAGTGTGCCCGTGGCCGCCGTATTCGCAGGCACGGCCTATATGCTGTGCTCTTTCGTTTGCTATCCTCTCACATGGCCGCATATCATTCGTTCTCACATATGGATTCCGCTCATATTTCTGCTCGTGCATCGCACATTCCTGCGTGCGCGCTGGACTGATACAGTGCTTCTGGGAATTGCGGTGAGCTGCCAATTTCTCACCGGTTACGCGGACGGCTTCGTCTACACCATGTACGGCGCTCTTGCCTATCTGATTTACCTTTCCCTCGTTCGGCCTGCGATACGCGAGCGCGGCGTTCGGCTTTTTGGTCGGTCGCTCATGTTCTCTTTAGCCGGCCTCGTGCTCATACCGGCGCTTCTGACTGCAATCCAATGGATTCCGACCGCCCAGCTCTCGGCGCTGAGCACGCGTCCGCCGGAAGGATTAACCAAACAAGCGATACTGTTTGGAGGTTCGCTGTATCCTTCAACGTTCTTCAAGGCGCTGATGAATCCTGATTCATTCGGCTGGAGCCAATACACGCTGTATCCAGGCATTGTGACGCTCGTGATGGCCGTGTTCGCGTTTTTTTGTTGGAAGCGGTGGCGGGAGCTCGTTTTCTTTTCACTGCTTGCAGTTGTGCCGGCATTGGTGGCGTTCGGGTCACACACGGCGTTCTTTGAGTTCTACTTCTTCCTGCCTGCCGGTAACTGGTTCCGACTGCCGACCCGTTTGCTCATCCTCACAGCGTTCTCGGTGGCGACTCTGGCGGGATTGGGATGCAACCACCTGGTCAGAGACGTTCTGACAAAACCGGTCGCGCTCTCGAAAAAGGTCGGCAGATACGTGATATTCCTCGGTATCTGCGCGGTTTTCATCTTTCTCTTGCCGAAGAGCGCGAGTCTCTACGTGCTCGTGTTGCTCGTAGGATGCCTCCTGGCGGCGAGCGGAAGGTCGGCCAACATCGTCGGCGCTTTGGCAGTGGTGCTCGTCGGGCTCGACCTCATCCTCTACATCAAAGACCCGGTCACGTACCCATGGATTACCCGCGATGTGTTCCCCGAGTTACACGAGGAAAAGGAGTTCCTTCGCGAGAAGGTGGGCCTCGACCGCGTGCACCTGTTCCATCGGAAGCACGACTGGAAGAACTATCTCGTCAACGCGAATTTCGAGCTGGTCGAGCGAATCCGGGGAACGAGCGGCTACGAGACGCTCTCTCTGCAGAGATATGCCGAGTTCTGCGCGTTTCTCGAGACCGGCGCCGAACCCTCGCAGGACCTGCCGTTCACCGGCGCGCTTCGCTGGACTTCCGACAGCCTGCATCCTCAGATGCTCAACCTCCTCGGCGCGCGCTACATCGTGGACGACCCCGGCCGCGAGCTTTACCCTGAACAGGCGCCGCCCAACGAGATGCCCAAGAAATTCAAGCTGCGAAAAGTGTTCTCGGGCGAGCTCACGATATATGAGAACCCCAACGCGGCGCCGCGCGCATTCTACGCATCAAACGTGGAAGTCATCCATGAACGCCGAACCGTGCTCGAGCGCCTTGCCGACCGCTCGTTCGATTATCGCAAGACCATAATCCTTGAAGAAGAGCCCAGGCCACTGCCTGCACCCACTGAACCCCCGGCCAAGGCGTCCGCGCCCGAGGTGGTCGTGAAGCCGCAGAACGAACGCGAGATTCATGTGCTCGTGGATGTGCCCACGCCGGGTTTTATTTTTCTGAATGATATATACGTGCCCGGCTGGCAGGCATGGGTGGATGGGAATCCCTCGCCCATCTATCGCGCGGATTACCTGTTCATGGCCATTCCGGTGAATGCGGGCAAGCATTCCATCGAAGTCATCTACCGGCCATGGGGCTTTAGCGCAGGCAAATGGATACTCCTCCTCTCAGCCGTGCCCATCTCCCTCTCTCTCGCCTTCGACTTCGCGCGCCGCCGCGCAGCAAAGCTCGCCCCCTGGGAAAACGAAGGAAAGGCGTGAGCACGCAGAAATCGAGAATCAAGCGTGCGCCCCTGAACTGGAGGCTGTCGGACAGATTCTCTGAACAAAGATCCACCCGAAAGAAGGTAAGAGCAATGGAATCCTCATCATTGAAGTACTGTAGCGTTCTGCTCGATTCGGCGAGGCTGACAGAAAAGCATTCGTTCTATTTCGACCTTCTTCCCTACCTTGCTAAGTGGGGATACAACACCATCCTATGGCATTTCACGGATGATCAGGGGTGCTCGCTCAGGTTCGATACGCGACCGGAGCTTGCAAGTCAGGGAGCGTTTTCAAAGGAAGAGATGAAATCCTTCATCTCCTGCGCGCGACGTAAGGGCATCGAGGTGATACCCGAACTGGAATCGTTCGGACATGCAGGTTACATCACGAGGCGAATGGAATACCGCCACCTATTTGAGACAATCGAGGGAAGACCCTTCGGGGCGGTCTGCCCTTCGAGTCCTGAAACTATTGAGATTCTTGAAGACCTTATTCGGGAGGTTGCTGAACTGTTCCCGTCCGAGCATATACATGCGGGTTGCGATGAAGTGAGCTTTGGCTCTTGTCCTCGATGCCGAGAGCGTCTCAGTCAGGAGAAGCCGTGGGAAGTCTTCGCACAACACATTGAGACGATACGGCTCATCATGGGCAAATACGGCAAGAAGATGATGATGTGGGGCGATCATCTGACCTCGGAGCCCGAGCTTGCGAACCGTATCCCGAAGGATATTACCATTTGCGATTGGCAGTATTTTGATGTCGAGGCCTCAAACGTCAGCGGCTTGCTCGAGAAGGGCTTTGACGTGGTCTGTTGCCCGGCATTGATGAACGCCGGCAAGGTCATTCACCCTCGAGAGAGCAACCTCGAAAACATTAAGGAATTCACGCGCGTCGCTTCAAACAGCGAATCGGCGCGAGTGGTCGGGATGATGAATACCGTTTGGTGCCCATATCGATATCTCCAGGGAGCGGTCATCCACGGCATCGCTCTGGGAGCAGCCGTTTTTCGGAATGCGGACCTGGAACCGGAACATTTTTCCAGAGAATTTGCGGCTGACTATTTCGCGGTGGCCGATGCGGCGGCGGTCGGCAACGCCATCAGAGCTTTCTATGGAGTAGCGCCCGAGCTTTCATTGGTCAAATCACTGGCGCCGCTCGACTGGGATGAATTCGAGCCGCCGGACACCATGCAAATTGAAGAATGTGAGCGCATGCGAAGGGAAGGACTCGAAATACTGGCCACACTGCAGGCGCACCGTCCTCACATTCATAGAAACATCAACCATTACGACGACATCCTTGTGTCAGCCGAGACGATTGTGGGCTTGGCAGATAACGCGGCAGATATCAGAAGATTCTTTGAAATCGTAAGTATGGATGATTTGCGAGAGGGCAACACGGTAAAGCCGCGCGCTCAGGACCTCTTACGGTCTTTGGCCGCACGCAGCCGGTCATTGCACGCTCGAGTGCGCGAATGCTGGAAAAAAACGCGATTTGAAGACGACCCCAAACGCGATGGAAGGACTACCATTTACCCGCACGATTCCTCCCTTGCCCACAGACTGAAGTCCGCCGCAGATTTTTTCGTCAAACTTACATGAACCGGAGCACCGCACCACTGGGACGGGTAGAAGGAGACGGGTCGGTTCATCCCCTCTCGTATTCCATTCACGCGATTCGTGTTCTAAGAGTTTCTTATTCGTCTGGCCAAGCACATGGGCAAATGACAAAATTATTGAAAAGGGGAGGTGCGAGGTCGAATGCACGTGAGCGCAAGGGGACGCGCAATAGGCAAGCTCAGAATGACCGCTTTGGCAGCCGGTGTTGCGCTGGTTCTGGGAGCAGGGGGAACCACGCAGGCAGCACCCGTTCTTGACTTGCAGCTTGTTGCGACCAGCCTCGCGAATCCTGTGGCCATCACTCACGCCGGCGACGGCTCAGGCCGCCTCTTCATCACGCTTCAGGACGGGCGCATCGTCATCTTTAACGGAACGCAAGTGCTCGCGACGCCGTTCCTTGACATCAGGCCGCTTGTATTGAGCGGCGGCGAGCGCGGGCTGCTGAGCACAGCCTTCCATCCCAATTACGAGGCCAACGGCTTCTTCTTCGTTGATTACACCAACCTGAACGGCGACACCGTCATTGCGCGCTATTCAGTATCCGCCAACCCGAACGTCGGGGACCCGAATTCAGCCGTCATCATACTCGCGATTGACCAGCCGTTCGTCAATCATAACGGGGGGCAATTGCAGTTCGGCCCGAATGGGTTCCTCTATATCGGTATGGGCGACGGCGGCGGAACGGGCGACCCGGATGATAACGCGCAAAATCTGGGCACCCTGCTGGGGAAAATTCTGCGTATCAATGTAAACCGCGGCCTCCCGTATACAATTCCGGCGAACAATCCGTTCGTAACCACACCCGGTGCGCGCGGCGAAATCTGGGCTTATGGGTTTCGCAATCCGTGGCGGTTCAGCTTCGACCGTTTGACGAACGACCTGTTCATCGCAGACGTCGGTCAAAACATGTGGGAAGAAGTGAACTTCCATGAGTTCGGGCGCGTGACCGGCGAGAATTACGGCTGGCGGCTGATGGAGGGCAACCACTGCTTCAATCCGTCAACAAACTGCAACGACGGCACCCTGATACTTCCCATAGCGGAATACAGCCACGAGGCGGGCAGGTGCTCGGTCACCGGCGGCTATCGCTACGGAGGCAGTCAGTTCCCGGCGCTCGACGGCATCTATTTCTATGCCGATTTCTGCACGGGCGAGATTTGGGGCGCAACCATGGATGGTGTGGGCGACTGGACAAGCACGTTGCTGCTCGATTCACCGTTGGCGATTAGCACATTCGGCGAGGATGAGAGCGGTGAGCTGTACGTCGCGCATCTCTCGAATCCCGACGGAGCAATCTACCGCATAGGCGCCACCGAGACATTTTCGTCAATAACATTGACGGCGCCCGCGAACGGGTTCATCCTGACCTCTCCGCCCACGTTCGTCTGGTCGCCGGATGCCGGAACAAATAATGGTTACGCGGTGGAACTAAGTTATTCGCCGAGCTTCTCAAGCTTCTGGTCCACATATGCGAACCTGCGCCTGACCATCGACACCACAAGCTGGGCGATGCCCGCATCGGTCTTTCAGCGAATCGAATCAAACCGGCAGGTGTTCTGGCGGGTGCGCGGCGTCGACCTGGATCAGCCGCCCCCTCGCACAATCATCACCAGCTCCGAGGTGCGGTCGTTCTTCAAGCAATGAGCCGCGTGTCTGGATTCCTTGACCGCTGCGGACCAAGGCACAAAGACACAACGCAACCCAGGAGAGATTGACCACACATTTGCACGACGCGACATGGCTGCAACCACCGTCATTGCGAGCGAAGGGCCGCAGGCCCGAGCGACGCAATCTCTTTTTATGTGTCTTCAAGTACTGCCGATGAGATTGCTTCGGTCACTCGGGTCTACGACCCTTTGCTCCCTTGCAATGACTGTGTCGGAAAAACCACGGCAAGAATTCATTCTTGTCCAAGATAATTCAGAAGAATTTCATGAATCTTCTAAAACCACAATGCTCTTGTCGATATCCCGTCGGTGCAAACCTCTTTGTAACGCATTTCAAGAGGGAAGCGAATTCCAACTATCTTCAACCACGGGGAACACGGGGCAGCGTAGCTGCAACCAAACAAGATACATTGGGCGCAATGAATTGCGCCCGTATGATGCCTTAGCGCCTCACTTCGCCTCGACTACCGCCGCGATGCCGAGGCCGCCGCCCCCGCAGATGGTTTCAAGACCATAGCGTGAGCCGCGCCGCCTCATCTCGTGAATAAGCGTTATCAGCCGCATGACGCCCGTCGCGCCGATCGGATGTCCCAGCGAGATTCCCGAGCCGTTCACATTTATTTTCGCGTCGAAATCGTCGGCCTTGATTCCCATCAGCCGCGCGTCGGCGAGCGCCTGCACGGCAAACGCCTCCTGAATCTCGATGAGGTCTATCCGGTCTATGGTAAGGCCCGCTTTCTTCAGCGCTTTGTTGACGGAAGCTGGCACTGCCGGATAGGTCAGCGTCGGGTCGGTAGCGGCAATCGCGCAGGAACTGAAATGGACGAGCGGCGAGATGCCGAGTTCCTTGGCTTTACGCTCGGACATCAATACCACGGCAGCCGCGCCGTCGTTCTCGGTGGACGAATTGCCCGCGGTGCATACGCCGTTGGGATAGATGGCGGGCAGCCTCGCCACTTTTTCCAAGGTGCTATCACGCCTTGGCGTCTCGTCGGTCTCGAAGAGGGTTGGCTCTCCCTTCTTCGCGGGGAGCGGCACGGGAACAATCTCCTCCTTGAATTTGCCGGAGTCAATCGCAGCGATGGCCTTTTGATGGCTTCGCACCGCCCATTCATCAGCCTCGCGGCGCGAGATGCTCTCCTTCTTTGCGGCCTCTTCGGCCCACGCCATCATCGAGTTCAGCTCGCCATAGCGCTCGATGGGCTGCGACATCACGCGCGCGCGCTGAATCCGGTCGTACAGCGGTATCCCCCACATCGAGAGCGCGCCGTGTCCCTTCGGCATGAAGCCGAGTTTCTTGTCAACTCTTCCGCCGAGCCCCCACCTGATTTCGCCCGGTATGTACAGTTCCGCCTGGCTCATGCTGTCCATGCCGCCCGCGATGACGATGTCGGCGTTGCCCGTCTGAATTTTCATGGCGCCGAAGAAAATGGCGTCGAGTCCGGAGCAGCAACGGCGGTCCAGCGTCACGCCCGGAACGTGGTCGGGCCAGCCTGCCTCGAGGACCGACATTCGCGCGGCGTTCGCGCATTCGCCATTCTGGTAAGACTGCCCGATAATGACGTCTTCAACCTGTGCGGGGTCAATCGCGGCCCTTTTTGCCGCTTCAGCGAGAACCAAGGCCCCGAGTTTGTATACAGGCACATCGCGCAGCGAGCCGCCGTAACTGCCGATTGGCGTGCGCGCGCCGCTGGCTATGATCACGTTTTCCATTTCGAAATGCCTCCTCCGAAGTTCTCAGCGCCCGCAGGTCTTGGCGCATACGCCTCCCCCGGAATTCACCACGCCATTATCTTGCTGATGTTTTGCGCAATCTCCTGCGGTGTCCACATGCCTTCCTTGCCCACGCCCTCGGTGGTCTTGACTTCCATCGCGGAAATGTGCGGCCCGCGAATCAAGAAAAACTTGCCGTTGATATCTTTCCCGAGGCCAGACGCGAGGAACACGACCACCGGCGAGATGAATGCCGGGTCGAGCTCGCCCTCCTTGAGGTTTGCATAACGCGGGAGGTCTTCGGTCATCCGGGTTTTGGCAATGGGCACCACCGCGTTCACCGTAATGCCGTATTTGACCAGTTCGAGCGCGCACACGCGCGTGAACCCCGCAATGCCCGCCTTCGCAGCGCCATAGTTCGACTGGCCGAACATACCGAGCAGGCCCGACGTGGAACTCGTATTGATGATGCGGCCGCCCTGCCCTTGGTCCTTCATCGCAGTTGCAGCCGCGTGAGTGCACGCGAATGTGCCCTTGAGGTGCACCGCAATCACGGAATCCCACATGGCCTCATCCATCTTGAGGAGAGTCTTGTCCCGCAGGATGCCCGCGTTGTTCACCAGGATGTCGAGCCGGCCAAAAGCGTCGAGCGCGCTCTTCACGATGTTCTTGCCGCCCGCCATCGTGGCCACGCTGTCATAGTTTGCGGCAGCCTTGCCGCCCATTTTCCTGATTTCATCAACAACTGTATCGGCCATTGATTTGCCCGCGCCTGAACCACTGCGGTCGCCGCCCACGTCATTCACGACTACCTTCGCGCCTTCTTTCGCCAGAGCAAGAGCATGACACCGGCCTATGCCACCGCCTGCGCCGGTGACAATTGCCACCTTTCCATCGAGCAGCCCCATACCATCCTCCTCCTTTCAAAGAATTTCGCTGATTCACTCAGACTATTTGACCGTGAACTGTAGACTGTAAAACGTAAACCCTTTTTCTCAATCGCGGATATGCACGGATTATCACGGATTGCAAAAACTTCTTTGGAACACGAATGCCGAATGATGCGAATTACATGAACAAAGACAACTGAGACGTTCGCAATACGGCACAGTCGCACCCCAAAAATGTCATTGCGAGGAGTGCAGGGTCTCAGACCCGAGGGTCCCAGACCCAAGCGACGAAGCAATCTCTTCATCATATGGAGATTGCTTCGCTCGGGCCTGCGGCCCTTCGCTCGCAATGACTGCGCGCTGGAAATTACGACAAGATCTCAGTCTTGTCCAAAATAAAGATTAACCGCGCATGGATGTGCTTTGGACGCGATGAATCGCGCCCCTACAAGAGGTCTTGGTCTGCGCCTGTAGGGGCGCAATTCATTGCGCCCTTGCCAAATACGCTCAACTTTCTTGTTATCCCTAACGCAGATACCTTCTGTTATTCGTTACATTCGCTTCTATCCGTCTCATTCGTGTTCCCAATTCTTTCTTTGCGCTTCGGGTCTGAGACCCCTTTGTGCCTTCGTGGTTAATATGGGATGGCGACTCGCCGTGAAATCTGGGCTTCTTACTTCAACTTATCCCGCCCAAACCCAAGGACATTACGCGCAACAATGAGCATATTTATCTGGCCCGTCCCCTCGAAGATATCGTTTATCTTGCAATCGCGCATCCATTTTTCGAGCAGGTATTCGCGCGAGTACCCCAGCGGCCCCATCAACTCCACCGCTTTCTGGCAGATATTGGTTACGGCGAACCCCGCCTTCGCCTTTGCCATCGAGGCTTCGAGACTGTTGCGCTCGCGGCGGTCGAGCATGCAGCACGCGCGCCACGTGAGCAGGCGAGCGGCCTTCAAATTGGCTTCCATATTGTGGATTTCTTTTTCGACTGCCGTCATTTGATACGGCGAAATGCCGTAGCGAACTTCAATCCCTTTCTCGGCAAGCTTTTCCTTGACGAACTCGAGTGCGGCCCGGCCGATGCCGATTGCGCTCGCGGCGATGCCCGGCCGCGTAGCGTCGAACGTTGCCATGACACCCTTGAATCCTTTGGTGGTGCCCCGCTGCTGGACTTCAGGGCTGCCGAGGATATTATCGATCGGAATGCGACAATCCTCGAATACGACCGTGGCCGTGTCGGACGCGCGTATGCCGAGTTTGTTCTCAAGCTTCGTGACCGTCATGCCCGGCGTGCCCTTCTCGACGACAAAGCTCTTGATGCCCGCGCGGCCGGCGGATTTGTCGATGGTGGCCCATACGACCACCCATCCGTCGCTTTCCTGACACGCCATCTTGCCGCTGGTGACGAATATCTTCTCGCCGTTCAGCACCCATGAATCGCCGTCGCGCACGGCAGAGGCGGTGATGGCAGCCGTATCTGAGCCGGCATTCGCCTCGGTGATGGCCATTGCGCCCCACTTCGGAGTGCCTTCGGTGAATGGCTTGAAGAAGCGGCGCTTTTGCTCGGGCGTGCCGACCGCATTGACGGCGGCTCCACCCAGCCGTGGACCCGGATTGCAGAGATTGAGGCCCGCGTCGCCCCATGCTCGTTCCTCGCTGAGCACCGCAGTCAATATCATGGGCTGGCCGCCAGCGCGCGCAAGGCTCTTCTTCTTGGCCTCGGCGCGCTCGGCATCGGTCTGCTCGAGCGCCTGCAACTGCGCGGCCACTTCCTTCTTCACGTCCTCCCATATGAGATTGATGTAATCCCACGGTTTTTCGTGCTCCCTCTCATCGTAATCCCGCGCGACGGGCCGCATGTGCTTCACGGCCAATTCATGCGTCTCTTTTTGCGCTGCGACGATTTGTTCCGGCAACTCAAAATCAATCATGGCAGGCTCCTTCCGTATAAAGTAATCGGGTGTGACAGTTCGTCAGCCACTGCTACTCTGGCTTCTCGACTGCGAAAATGTTCCTAGGATGTGTGAACGAAGCGATTATATCAAATAGGAATAACGGTTTCATCCCGCGTCATAGATGCAACCAAAAATAAAGCGACTTTGGAACACGAATGACACGAGTTATACGGATTCCGCAATGCAGTATTCGGTAAGTCCCATTGAGCTGGTGAGAGGGGATTCTTCCACTACCTTGAGGTCGAAGAGTTTTCCTCGAGAAAGAAGCTCAAATTCGAGCAAATGCGGTATAATAATAGAAGGATGAACTGTTTGAACACGATGATGGGATGCGGAGTGTTGTGATTTCAGCTTGCGCATAATTTAGAGGAAACAATGCGAACCCTGATTTTTCGTGAAAAGGGATATGTACTGGACGACGACGGCTTCTTGACGGATTACAATCAGTGGGACCCATCGTTTGCTGAAGGTCTTGCGGCCAGTCTTGAAATACCACGTCTATCCGAGAAGCACTGGGAGATCATCCACTTTATCCGAGATAGTTACGAGCGCTCCGGTAGGTGTCCGTCGGTGTATCAAACATGCAGGTCCAAGAATTTGACCATAAAGGTTCTCAAGAGGCTATTTCCAACTGGTTATTTGCGGGGAGCCTGCAAGTTGGCTGGCATCACGTATAGGGAAGGGTACCATGGCTTCAGCGCCGGATTGCCTCCCGTGGTTGCCCTGACTGATCCGGGAGAACGTCATCCCTCAGCGCGTGGTGTCAGCACGCGTCAATCCGAGAAAGCCTACCTAGTAAATGTGCGCGGATTCCTCCTTAATCCCGATGATTGGGATGAAGACTATGCTATCCACAGGGCGTATGAGATGGGTCTGGCAGATCTCACGGAACGACACTGGAAGATCATTTATTTCCTTCGTGAGAGTTTCAAGAAAAACGGGGTTGTGCCGACCGTTTACGAAACCTGCGAACAGAATGGCATCGAGATAGAGAACTTAGAAGAACTGTTTCCCCAAGGTTATCATCGCGGCGCCGTCAAAATAGCAGGGCTACACGTGCTATAGCCCTGGCCAAGATATGGGCTCGGTCAGCAGAACGCTCCACAGGGAAAAGCCATGATTCCAAGACAGGAAGCCGACCTTGACGAATGGATAAGGGGCGAGCTTTTCAATGCTATGCCTACAGGCATTGCGGTTGTGGATCGGAATTTTACCGTGATTCGCGCCAACAAGGCGTTTGAACAAATGTTCGGTGCTTGGGAAAACAGGAAGTGTTACGCCATGTATAGGACCCGTTCATCCATCTGCCCGCACTGCAAAGGTGGGGAGGCATTCACGGACGGCGTCCCCCGAGTGAATCAGGAAGTTGAGTACGACAAGAACGGCAGACTGATGTGCCATATCGACCACGTAATACCTGTGCTTGGCAGGGGTAGAGACATCCCTTTCCTGGTCCAGATAATCGCCGATATTCCCGAGGTCGAACAGATTAGAGCGGAGCATCAGCTCATGTTTGACCAGGTTCCTTGCCACATCACGATACTGGACAGGGAAATGCGAATTGTAAAATGCAACAAGAAGCTCAGGGAGACGTTCGGCGATCTTGCGGGTAGATACTGCTTTGAGGCCTTCAAGGGGTTGGATCGTCAATGCTCGAAATGCACAGCCCGACAGACGTTTGGGGACGGGCAGACCCACACCGACCACCACGTGTGGAACATCGGCGAAGGAAAAACAATACGAGAAAACATCCATTCCTTGGTTACTACGGTGCCTTTCCAGAAGATTGAGGGAAAGGTCAATTTGGTCATGGAATTGGCCGTGGATATCTCGCAGGAACTGAGATTGCAGGATGAGCTGGAGCAGGCATATATTACTATGCAGGCCTTCATAGCTTCTTCCAAAGACGGAATCTTTACCTTGGATGAGAGCGGAGATGTCGGCATCTTCAACCGGGCTGCTCGGGAGCTTTTTCAAGTGCCGGACAATCGAGAAGTGTCATATGAGCTGCTTGCATCTATGCTTCCGAGCGGCTTCCTCGATCAGGTCTCCGAAAGTTGTGGCCATGTGTATCTGCCGGAAGCAGGAATCTGGACCTTTCAGGGTGAAACAATTCCGGTTCGCCTTGTGGGCACCAGGCTCTCAGCCGGCGAGCATCCTATTGGCATGGCATTCCTGGCTGAGGACCTGCGCGAGGTGAAGCAGCTCGAAAGAGGTAAGCTCGAAGCAGAAAGGCTGGCTGCCGTCGGACAGACGGTAGCTGGTCTTGCACACGCAATAAAGAATCTTATAACAGGCCTGCAGGGAGGTCTGTACTTGCTCAGTACTGGATTAGACAAAGGGAAAATAGAGCGTATCCACGAGGGACGAGAACTCCTGGACCGCAACATCAAGCGTGTTTCCGCATCCGTGAAAGCATTTCTGAGTTTCGCCAAAGGCCGGGAAATCCGTCTGAGAATGACGGACCCCGTAGAAGTAGCTGCCGAGGTGATAGCGATGTATTCGCCTAAAGCCAAAGAGTGCGGAATTAAGCTTGTGCACGAACGATTCCGCGAAATTGCCCCTGCGCCGATCGATCACGATGCTATGCATGAGTGCCTGACAAATCTGGTTGGCAATGCCATAGACGCGTGCCTGACGAGCGAAGATAAGAACAATCATCACGTTTGGGTTCGTAGCTTTGAAAAAGAGCAGGTCATAACGTACGAAGTTGTTGACGACGGTTGTGGCATGGATGACGAGGTAAAGAAAAGCGTCTTCACGGTCTTTTTCACGACGAAAGGCCTTATCGGTACCGGCCTCGGACTGTTAACAACGCGAAGAATTGTCCAGGAACATGGTGGAAAAATAGAAATGGAATCTACCCTGGGTAAGGGCTCTACCTTCCGCATAAGCCTCCCCCGGGCTGGCCTTCTTTCCCGAGTGGATGATTGAGAAGTTCCCCGCTTCCGCCGGGTGAGAATTGAGGGTCAAATCACTCCACAAGAGCAACACGTCTTTCTCAACAATCGTACAAAAAGGGGTCAGGTCTTGAAATTTGACTTGACGATTATCATGTGTTAGGATGTACGGCGTGGCGAGACCATTGAGAATCGAGTTCGAAGGCGCGCTTTATCATGTCACCGCTCGGGGAAACGAGCGGCGG
>QZKI01000104.1 GCA_003598055.1 Candidatus Abyssobacteria bacterium SURF_17
TATTTGCGACGGGGTCTATGACGCCGTCAATCTCCTGAAATCAGGTCTGTTCGTCCGGGTTCGCAATCTTTCTGTAAAGCCTGTACAACGTTAAAAGAAAACAGAGCAAGAAACCGATTAGCCAGTAAAATGGCACTGTGGGAATGAAATAAAGTACTATGCTGCCCTCCGGATCAGTTCCAAAAAACTCTATTACGCCCCTTATACGGAAATGGAAGAAATCTATAACGAACAGACTTAGGAAAATGTTCACGCTGTAAAGGCTACACGAAATGATATATTTTATCCAGTACCCAATCTTGCCCCAGTAGCTTAGCTTTATGTTCAGCAGATTGGCAGCAAAGCTCATGATGCTGGTTTGTGCAAACATGAGAAAATAAAGATTAAAAGATGTGACATAGAGATAAATAGGGAAGCGAAAAACATCCCGGATAAACAAAGGCAGAAGCCACCAGAAGGTCATTACGAGGAGAATTCCCCCCGGGGGTGAGAGTAGATATTTATGTGCCCATATTTTCATCTCATTTCACACGTTAAACTACATGACAGGCTCTGCGGTCCTCCGGCATCACCGCCAAAGTATTCTATGTCTCCCGTCTTGCCCAACAATGTTATAAAGAACAGATATCCTTACCACGCATCCACGCACGGCCGCTTCTTGCCGGTGCGCGGCTCTGGCGGCGGAACCGAGCGCAGACCACGCATGAGCCAGGAGCGGGTTTCGACGGGGTCGATGACGTCGTCGATCTCCTGAACGGATGCCATGTTGAGCGCCTTTCCATGTTGGTAGGCCATCGCGACCATTGACTCGAACAAAGCCTCGCGCTCTTTTGGGTCTTCGACCGCTTCGAGTTCCTTCCGGAAGCCGAGCCGAACCGCGCCCTCGAGTCCCATTCCGCCGAATTCGCCGGTAGGCCACGACACGATGAAGAACGGATTATGGAAGCTGCCGCCGACCATCGCCTGAGCGCCAAGCCCGTATCCTTTGCGCAATACAATCGCGAACCACGGCACGGTTACGCCCGCGCCGACAACAAACATGCGGCAGAAATGGCGCACCTGAGCGGTTCTCTCAGCTTCAGGGCCGACCATGAAACCGGGCGTGTCGCAGAGGGTGACAATCGGGATGTCGAACGCGTCGCATAGTTGCATGAAGCGGGCCGCCTTGTCCGCGCCGGGCGCGTCGATGGCCCCGCCGAGATGCATCGGATTGTTCGCAATCAGCCCGAACGGCCGTCCCTCGACCCTGATGAGTGCGGTGATGATGCCGATGCCGAATTTGGGGCGCAGTTCGAGGACCGACCCGGTATCGGCGAGCGTATCGATGACGGCGCGCACATTGTACACGCGCAGCCGGTTCTCGGGCACGCAACGCCGCAGGAGGCGCTGGTCGGCGCACTCCCACTTCGATATCGGTCCCTGGAGATAGGACAGGTATTTTTTCGCGACGCGCACGGCCTCCGCCTCGTCCTCGACGGCAACATCGACGACACCGTTCCGTGTCTGGATATCAATCGGCCCGATTTCTTCCGGCTTGCACGCGCCGAGCCCGCCGCCCTCAATCATCGCGGGGCCGCCCATGCCGATATTGGAATTCTTGGTGGCAATAATCACATCGCAGCAGCCCAGCAGAGCCGCATTGCCTGCGAAGCAGCGACCGGCCACAATGCCAACGAGCGGAACAAGCCCACTGAGTTTTGCATATTGTTTAAACGTCGTTATGTCGAGTCCGGCAACGGAGACTTCGAGAACGTCCACGTCGCCCGGGCGTCCGCCGCCGCCCTCGGCGAACAGCACGACCGGGAGGCGCTGCTGCTCGGCAATCTGGAGCATGCGGTCCTTTTTCTTGTGGTTCATCATGCCCTGCGTTCCGGCCAGGACGGTGTAGTCGTAAGCCATCACCATGCAGCGCGCACGCGTTTCGTCGAACAGGTCGCCGTTGATGGAGCCGATTCCGGCCACGAGCCCGTCGGCAGGAGTATTTTTCACCAGGTCGTCCATCGAGCGGCGGCGGCGCTGGGCAGCAACCGAAAGCGAGCCGTACTCGATGAAGCTGCCGGGATCGACGAGATCGGCGATGTTCTCGCGTGCGGTGCGCATCCCGATTTTGCGACGGCGCGCGACGGGGTCGGGACGCGCCTCATCGAGCCCGCTCCGGTGGCGCTCGATGGCTTCGGCGAGGTCGGGCCGGATCTCATCCAGGTCGACCTCTTTCTCGATTTCGGCCTCGGGGGCATCAGCGTCCCTCGGCTCGATAAACATCAGCGGCTGCCCCTCGGAAACGGTCTCGCCCTTCGAGACAACGATAAAGCGCACGATGCCGGTCACGGCCGCGCGGACGGTGTGCTGCATCTTCATAGCCTCGACAACGGCGACGGACTGGCCCTGATGCACGAGCGCGCCCTCGGCGACGTCTATACTGATGACGGTGCCGCGGATAATCGCCGCCACGGCAATCGTATTCTCGGGGGCCTGCTCAAGAGTATTCCCCGAGACCGTCGAGGTTCCGCCGGCGGCCGGAGAGGTGGTGGTGAAATACAGCCGGTCATGGGCGCTGTTAGCGTCGGCGAGATGCTCGATGTTGTGCTCGATGAAACGCGTGGTCACCCGATTGGCCACTACGTCCGGATGCCTCAGCAGGTTCTGCAGAAGGGAAATGTTTGTCCTGACACCCTCGACGCGGAACTCGCACAATGCGCGATAGGCCCGCGCGACGACATCGGCATACCTCGACGACCGTGAGCGGCAGACCAGCTTGGCCAGCAGCGAGTCGAAACTCGGGTTCGTCAGGTAGCCCGGATATACAAACGTATCGATACGCACGCCGGGGCCTGACGGCACATCGAATGAGATGAGCCTTCCCTCCGACGGCCGGATTTCACCATTCGCATTCATCTCTTCCATATTGACGCGCACCTGAATGGCATAGCCGTGCGGCGGCGGTATATCGGCCTGCCGGAGGCTCAACTCGGCGAGCGAGCGACCGGCGGCCACCTCGATCTGCGCTCTTACCAGGTCAACGCCGGTCAACTCTTCCGTCACGGTGTGTTCGACCTGCAGGCGCGGATTTGCCTCGATAAAGAAAAAAGCTGCGGCATCATCTTCGGCGTCGGCGTCAACGAGGAACTCGAACGTGCCGAGGCTGCGAAATCGGACCTCTGCCGCTATCCGAACCGCCGCGTCGCACAGTCGCTTGCGCAGCCCATCGGACAGCGTCGGGCTCGGCGCAATCTCGACAATCTTCTGATTGCGCCGCTGGAGAGTGCACTCGCGCTCCCGCAGGTGGCTGACCCGGCCCGAGCCGTCGCCGATCACCTGCACTTCAATGTGCCTCGCCCGCGGAATGAACCGCTCGATGTACACCTCGCCGTTCCCGAATGCGGCTCGCGCTTCGGATTGGCAGAGGCGGAATGCGTCGTCGAGTTCGGAGGGATCGTGCGCCGGCCGCATCCCCCGTCCGCCGCCGCCCGCCACAGCCTTGATCATGATGGCGGCGCCCTTGCCGAGAGAGGCGAAGAATGCACGCGCCTCTTGGAGAGTGGCCGGGCCGGATGTGCCCGGCAACACGGGGACGCCGCAGCGCCGGGCAAGCTCGCGCGCCTGTGCCTTGTCGCCGAGCAGTTCGAGTGTCTCCGCGGCCGGCCCCACGAAAGTGATGCCTTCCTCGGCGCATCGCCGGGCGAAATGCGCGTTCTCGCTCAGGAAACCGTAGGCCGGGTGAATCGCGTCGCAGCCGTGCTCCTTGGCCGCGGCCAGGATGCGCTCGATATCGAGATAGGCTTTAATGCCTTTTCCGGGGAGTGGATGGTTTTCGTCTGCCCTGCATATGTGCAGCGAATGGGCGTCGTCCTCGGAAAAAACGGCCACGGTGCCAATATCCATCTCGGCGGCGGCCCGCAGGATGCGCACTGCGATTTCGCCTCTGTTTGCAACCAATAATTTCATGTTCGCGTCCCTTGTGTTTCCAAAAGTAATACTTCCGGTGATAAATCTCCAGTGCCTGTGCAGGTCTTCATGCAAAGCATTTCGCTACCTCGCCCCGGCCATATCTGGGAAAAGAGAGGCCGGGCGAGGAAGAGAATCATGGGCAGCAGGAAAAGGAGCGTTCGGATATGAAGAATATCTGTAAGAATGGCCCCGCTATTGCCCCTTCCGTCTTTCCTCCTCAACCAAGATTCTTCTCAGTGTCTTTCTCACGCCGCTCATGGGGAGCGAGTCGCGGAATTCGATCGCCTGGGGAACCTTATAGGATGAAATTCTGTCTTTTGCCCATTCGATAATCTCTTCCGCGGTGATATCATCCTTCCGCTCATCAGACGCCACGATAAACGCGTTGATAACCTCTCCCTTTCTAGCGTCCGGCACTCCGATGGCGGCGACTACAGCTTTCCAAACAGCATCAACACGCCAATGACAATGAATGCGGTGCCTGCGAGCACATGCACTACCTTCGCAGGAATGTATGCGGCCATCACTCCACCCAGGACGACCGCGAGCACCGTCGCCGTCACCATGGCCGCAGCCGCTCCGACGAATACTGAAACGAGCGCCTTGCTCTCAGCCGCGAAACTGAGAATCGCAAGCTGTGTCTTGTCTCCCAGCTCTGCCAGGAAAACAGCCATGAACACCGAAGCAATCACCTTACCGTCCATTCAGTTCCTCCACTCCTACACAGATCCTCGATAACCTGCTCCATGAGTCGTTGGTGCTCTTCTCATAAACTTACCGGTCTGCGTCATCCGAGAGCCGATTATCGCACATCCTGCATGAAATCACCTTTGTCTTCATCAGATTTCCTTCTGGCGATTCCTTCAAAGATGTGCTCCATCTTATCGAGGCCGGATTGTTTAGTCAAGCAACTTGGGCGGCTCATCTGTGAGTCTTTCTCGAACAACGTGCTGATTTCGAGACCGCGCTCGACATCTGCTATAATCGTCTCATTTCCGGAGTATAGCGCCGCCGAATGGGGGAGAAATGCTCATGAGAGAACATCCATTGACACGGAGAGACCTTCTTAAGCGATGCATCAGGATGGGCGCCGGAGCAACGTTCGCGAGCCTCGCTGCGGATATCCTATGGGCACGGCTCGCACGCGCAATCGAGGAGGCAGCGCCACCCGAACAAAACCTGCCGCCGCTCGAGCATACGCTACCTAATATCGTAATCATCAATGCCGATGACCTCGGCTACGGCGACCTCGCCTGCTACGGAAGCACAGCCATCAATACCCCCAACATCGACAAGCTCGCCCAGGAAGGCATCAGATTCACTGATTTCTATGCCTGTTCACCGGTTTGTTCGCCTTCTCGTTATGGACTACTCACGGGACGCTACCCCGCGCGCATCGACCTCAACCTCGCCCTTATGCCGACGAACCAACCCTTCAAGGTGACGCTCGCCGAGGCCTTCTACCATACGCTCGGGAAGATAGACCTGCTCGACCTCGGCAGCGCAGGCAAAGCGCGTGGCGTTCCCAAGGAAGATATCACGCTCGCAGAGGCCCTCAAGCAGAAAGGCTACAACACGGGCATCATCGGCAAATGGCATCTTGGCGACACGCCGGAATATCATCCGAATGCCCACGGATTCGACTACTTCTACGGCGTCCCGTACAGCAACGACATGATACCGTTCCCTCTTTATCGCAACGAAGAGGTTATCGAGCAGGAAATCGCCGACCAGGGCACGCTCACAAAGCGGTATACGGAAGAAGCGCTCGCCTTCATCGAACAATCGAAGGATGCCCCTTTCTTCCTCTATCTCGCGCATACCTTTCCCCATATCCCGCTCCATGCTTCACAGGATTTCGCGGGAAAATCACGAGGCGGCCTGTATGGCGACACGGTCGAGGAAGTCGATTGGAGCGTGGGGCAGCTCATGGAGAAGCTCGCGGCTTCGGGCAGCGACAACAATACGCTCGTGGTTTTCACGAGCGACAACGGGCCATGGTATGAAGGTAGCCCGGGCGGCTTGAGGGGCGGCAAGGGGATGACCTTCGAGGGCGGATTCCGGGTTCCGTTCATTGCACGGTGGCCGCAAATGATTCCCGCCGGCAGCGTGTGCCGCGAGGCGGCAGTCAACATCGACATGGTCCCCACCTGCCTTGCCATCGTGGGAACCGAGCCTCCTCCCGACCGCGTAATAGACGGCAAGAACATCCTGCCCCTCCTCACAGGAAGCGGAAAGACGCCACATGACATCATCTACTTCTACAACTGTGAAAAGGTGGAAGCGATCCGCGCAGGCAATTGGAAATATCACCGCAGACGAAACGTGTACGTATGGCCCTCGAGCCTCCAGAAAAAGGGCCCGTGGCTGTTTGACCTCGAGTCGGACCCAGGCGAACGATACGATGTGAGCGGGAAGTACCCCGATGTGGCCGCAAAGCTCGAGCGAATGATTGTCGAATGGGAGCAGCAAATCAAGAGATGAGGAAACGAGCGGAAAAATTACCCAATGATGCGTGTCCGCCCCAAGAAGAGCGTGCAAGCTTCGCGCTCTACTCGTAATATTCCCTATCGCGACTGCGCAGGTAATCCTGCCCGACGAGGATGTCCCGCACCTGGCTCCCTTGCGAGGGGCCGACGATGCCGTCGAGCTCCATCATATCAATCAGCCGTGCGGCACGCGCATAACCCACGCGCAGCCGCCGCTGTATCATCGAAATCGATGCCTGCTGCGTGTTGAGCACGAGACGCACCGCGTCATCATACAGCGGGTCATCATGTCCATCCGATTCCTTCGCTTGACTCACCGCTTCATTGATGCACTCGCGTTCCGGGTCGAGATATTCCGCCTCGCGCTGCGCGGTCAGGAACTCCACAAGCCGGTTTATCTCATGGTCCGTGATGTAAACGCCCTGCGCCCGTATCGGCTTCGAGAGGCCCGCAGGCAGATACAGAAGGTCGCCTTTGCCGATGAGCTTTTCGGCGCCGTTCATGTCAAGCACAGTCCGCGAATCCACCCGTGAAGATACCTGGAACGATATGCGCGCCGGGAAGTTGGCCTTGATGACACCGGTGATGACGTCCACCGACGGCCTCTGCGTCGCCAGCACAAGGTGAATGCCCACCGCGCGCGCCAACTGCGCCAGCCGCATGATAGCGTCTTCCACCTCTATCGAGGCGACCATCATCAGGTCGGCGAGCTCGTCTATCACCGTCACGATGTAGGGCAGCGGCTGGAGCGGATGTTCCTCGAAAAGGTCATTCGAGCCCGGCGCCGGATTCGGCATGTTCGCCACCTTTTGGTTATAGGACTCGATGTTGCGCGCGCCCGCCTGTGCGAGTATCTTGTACCGCTCTTCCATCTCGTTCACAAGCCAGTGAAGGTACTTGCCCGCCTCCTTCGCATCGGTGATTACCGGCCACAGCAAATGCGGGATTCCATTGTATTGGCTGAGCTCCACCACCTTGGGGTCTATCATCATGAAGCGAACGTCTTCCGGCGTCGCATTGAAGAGAATGCTTGCAATGAGCGAGTTCACACAAATCGTTTTCCCCGAGCCGGTCGCTCCCGCAATGAGCAGATGCGGCATGCCCGCGAGGTCCACCACCAGCGGGTCGCCCGTAATCGTCTTCCCAAGCGCAATTGTTAGCTTTGAACGCGACGCGTGAAACTCATCCGTATCTATTACCTCGCGCAAACACACATCCTCCCGCACCTTGTTCGGCACCTCGATGCCCACCGCAGCCTTGCCCGGAATCGGCGCCTCGATTCGCACCCGATACGCCTCGAGCGCAAGCGCCAGGTCATCCGACAGCGCGAGTATCCGGTTCACCTTGATGCCGGGCGCGAGCTTCAACTCGAAACGGGTCACGGCCGGCCCCCGCGATATCTCAACCACTTGCGCCTCGATGCCGAACGTCTGAAGCGTGGACTCGAGCAGTTCCGACATATCCTCCAGTGCCTGACGCCGCGTCTTGTCGTTGCCAGGCTGCGGAGGACTCAGAAGAGAGACGGGCGGAAGCTCAAAATCACCCGCTGCACGGAGCGAGGATTTACGGGCTTTCCTCGTGCGGGGGAGTTCCTCCGTCGAAGGCTTCTTCGTAACCTTACTGGACGGCTTCGCAGTTTTCGGCTCATTAATCTTGATGGGCTCACGCGATTCACTTTCCGCAACGGGCTTATCCGGCGTTTCTTCCTCAGGTTCCGGCTTCCGTATGCGCTTCCTCCTGGGTGCAAGTGACAAGCCTCCGGGCAGTTCAGTATTCCCCGTGATCCCCTCATACACAAATCGGCCTACCCTCACCATGACCGACCCGCATACCATCCCCGTCGTCATCGCAAATGAAAAAAAGAGGAATTCCGTCGCGAGCAAGACCGAGATGATGAGAAACGTGAAAACGACTACCTCTGCGCCTATCAGTCCGAAGAAGCCGGAAAAAAGGTCAGCAACGTACGGGCCCATGACGCCGCCTGCCGCAAATGGTTCATCTTTCATCTCGATGCCAAGAAGCTGGACAAGACCGCTGACCGAGAGGAGCATCGCCGCAAGCCCTATGAGCTTGAAATACACATCCTTCCCCATCTTCGACCAGAACGTGTTCCACGCCCAGATGAGCAGCACGGGAGGAAGCAGATATGCGCCGATTCCTACCGTGAAGAACAACCCCTCTGCGAGGTAGGCGCCAACCACCCCTGTCATGTTCTTCGTGGAAACATTTGGCGAGGAACTGTGCGCGTGCGTGTCCAGAGGGTCATAGGACGCCAGGCTCAGGAAAATGACCGCCGCCACGCACAGAAGCACAAATCCCAGAATCTCGCTCTTGAGGTTCGAACGCAACTTGCTCAACGTTCGCATGGACAAATCCACCCTTTCGGAATCCCCAGGTGAAAACCGAAACCTTGCAGCGTATTGCCCACCACGTTACCGCGCATCCCCCACTCATACCAGAGAATAAGAAGCAATAATCCACTCTTCGAGCAAAGACGCACACTGCACTCTCATGGACAACACTCCGTGCAGAGATGATAACACAACATGATGAGGTATGTCAAGGCTTGGAACGTGAAAAATTCGATATCTTGGGGTGTTTCGAGAGGAAGGTACTACACTCCCGTGTGCCCGAAACCGCCACCACCACGCGCAGTCTCGTCAAGGTCCGATGTCTCCTGAAGAGAAACGCAGGTGACAGGCGCGATAACAAGCTGAGCAATCCGGTCACCACGGGTGAGATTCACATCTTTCTTTCCCAGATTGATGAGCAACACTTTCAATTCACCGCGATAATCAGCATCGATGGTGCCGGGCGCATTGAGAATAGTCAATCCATGGTTTGCTGCAAGTCCGCTTCGTGGCCTGACTTGGCCCTCATAACCCGGCGGAATACTCAGCGCGAGTCCGGTTGGAATCAGCACGGTTTCGCCCGGAGCGACAGCCACTGGCTCACTCACGGCTGCAAGCAGGTCAAGCCCTGAGCTCCGCTCACTCATCCTTTGCGGTAGCGGCAGATCGGCGTTATGCGGGAGCCGCTTCACCTTTACGATAACCGCCATACTCTCACCCCAAGGCTTGCCGGCAACCCATCGAAAGGTTCAAAAAACGTCTCTTTGAAGGGGCACAGCATGCTGCGCCCGAAACCGATTGTAGGATGAATTCAGACTCACAGTTCCCTCACCCGCAGCTTCCTGAGCGGCCCCAGCGCGACGATGTTTACGACGTCATTGTAGAAAAGCTCGCGGGCAAGTTGCCTGATTTCCTCGGCGGTTACGTCATCAATCTTGCGCATGATAGTTTTCAGGCTCTCCACGCTGTCAAACGCAAGGATCGAGCGTGCAAGACGAATCATGCGACCCGAGGTGCTTTCAAGCGAGAGCACGATGCTGCCCTTTAGCTGCTCCTTCGCCCTTGTGAGCTCATCGTCGGGCGCCTTTCTGTTTCTGAGTTTCCTTATCTCCTCGAAGATGATATCAACCGCTCGTTGCGTCTGCCGCGGCTCGAGTGCGGCATAAACTCCCAGGAGGCCCGTATTCTCGAAGGAGCTCACCAGCGTGCTGATTTGGTATGCGAGGCCTTCCTTCTCTCTCACGCGCTGATACAACCGCGAGATCGGAGACCCTCCGAGGATATTCGCGAGCAGATTAAATGCGTATCGTCTATTGTCACGCGCGCAAACGCCGGGAACGCCGATGCACAAATGCACTTGCCCGATGCTTCGCGGGAAAACCTTCGTCGTTGCCCGCACCCTCGGCGCGGGATAGGTGGGTCGGCTGTACTGGCCGTCCAGCCCCCCAAAGTGGTCTTCGCAAAGGCGCCGGAGCGCTCCGCCATCAAAGTTGCCGGCTACGCTGATAAGCACGTTCGAGGGCACATACCAGCGTGCGTAGTAATCTCTTACGATCGAGCGATTCAGTCGCGCGAGAGCGCGCTTCGAGCCGGTGATGGAAAAGCCCAGCGGGTGCCTCCGCCAGATGACCGACGAGAGCAGGTCGAGCACATGTTCCTCCGGCATGTCTATGTAAGACTGAATCTCCTGAGCGACCACGGTCTTCTCTTTTTCAAGGTCGCGGAACGATGAGTTCAGAAGCACGTCAGCCAGAATTTCCACCGCGACGTCCACGTGCGTATCCAGAATACGCGTATACAGGCAGGTATATTCCCGGCTCGTGAACGCGTTGGCCGAACCGCCCATGCCCTCGAGTGACTCCATGATCTGACGGGCGGTCCGGGTCCGTGTTCCCTTGAAGAAAAGATGCTCAAGCAGATGGGAAACGCCGTTGATTTGCGGGCTTTCGTTGACGGAGCCCACCCGTATCCACACCCCAAGGGTCGCCGATTTGAAGTGAGGAACGCGTTCGGTTACAACCTCGATCCCGTTTAATAGATGGTATCGTCTCAGCAATTCTTATGCTTTCACACCAAGCTCTATGTCAGCGGCTCGCTTGCTCAGATTGATTCGGTTCTGCCGGTCTATCTCGATGCACTTGACCGTTACGGTGTCACCCTCTTTGAGGACATCCTCCACGCGACGGACACGCTGGTCGCTGAGCTCGGAAATGTGCACGAGCCCTTCCTTGCCCGGAAGAATCTCGACGAACGCCCCGAACTTCAGCACGCGCTTCACCGTGCCGGTGTATATCTTGCCGACCTCAACGTCCTCCACGAGCGCGCGTATCATATTGTACGCCTTCTCGCCCGCCTCAGGATTCACCGCCGCGATGAGCACCCGTCCGTCATCCTCGACGTTTATCTCCGCACCGGTTTCGCTCACGATTCCCCGGATTATTCGTCCGCCCGGTCCTATAACATCGCGAATCTTTTCGGGCTCTATCCGCATATGGATTATCTTCGGCGCATGTCTGGAGATCTCCGCACGCGGTTGAGCGATTGCCCCGAGCATTTTCTCGAGGATGAAAAGGCGGCCCTCACGCGCCTGCTCGAGAGCGCGCCCAAGAACTCCCAAGTCAAGGCCTTCCGTCTTTATGTCAAGCTGAAAACCCGTGATCCCTTTCTTGCTGCCCGCAACTTTGAAATCCATGTCACCCAGATGGTCCTCGATTCCCAAAATATCGCTCAAAATGACCGCTGTGCTCCCCTCCTGCACGAGCCCCATCGCAATGCCGGCCACGGGCGCCTTGATCGGGACACCCGCATCCATGAGCGACAACGTGGCGCCGCACACGGTCGCCATCGAGGAGGAGCCGTTCGACTCGAGAATGTCCGAGACCACACGGATGGTATACGGGAACTCATCGCCCGAAGGCATCATGCTGGCAAGCGAGCGCTCGGCAAGCTTGCCGTGTCCGATCTCCCGCCGGCCCGGACCGCGAATAGGCTTCACTTCGCCGACGCTGAACGGAGGGAAATTGTAGTGCAGCATGAACGTCTTCTTGTATTCCCCGAACAACTCATCCATGATTTGTTCATCGGTCGATGTGCCGAGCGTGGTCGCTACGAGCGCCTGGGTCTCGCCACGGGTGAAGAGCGCGGAACCATGCACGCGCGGCAGCAGACCAACCTCTATGGTTATCGGCCGAACATCCTTCAGCCCGCGTCCATCCGCCCTCAGGCTCTGCTTCAGTACCATGTCGCGCAGCAGCCTTCGCTCAAGTTCCTGGAAGGCTGTGGTTGCCTGCGCAACCTGCTGCTCAGTCGCGTCGGGAACCTGTTTCAGTACACTTTGGAACAACAACTCGGTCTCTTGTTGACGCTTGAGCTTGTCCGTGATGCGGAATATCTCGGTCAACTTCGTGCTCGCAAGCGACGTAATCTGCGACACGATCGCCGGATCCATCAGTATCTGCGGAGCCGGAACCTTGAACTTCCCGCACCTCGCTACCAGTTCTTCCTGAATAGCAATCGTATCCTTCAGCATCTGGTGGCCGAACTCAAGCGCGGCGATCATCGTCTCTTCATCAACTTCCTTGGCGCCCCCCTCCACCATCATTATGGCGTTCTTCGTTCCGGCAATCACCAGGTCGATGTCGCTCTGCTCAAGGTCGTTATACGACGGATTCGCGACAAATTCCCCGTTAATTCTTCCCACTCTGACCGCGCCGACGATTTTCGTGAACGGAATCTGCGAAAGCGCCAGCGCCGTGGACGCGCCGATTATCGAAAGCACATCAGGGTCATTGTCCTGATCGTGTGAGATCACCGTGGCCATTATCTGTGTTTCATTATAATAGCCTTCCGGGAAAAGCGGCCTGAGCGGCCTGTCGATGAGTCGGGACGTGAGGGTCTCCTTCTCACTCGGCCTCCCTTCTCTCTTGAAGAATCCACCGGGAATCTTGCCGGCAGCGTACGTCTTCTCGCGGTAGTCCACGGTCAGCGGCAGAAAATCGATGCCCTCCCGTATTGCCGTTGATGCCACGGCGGTGACGAGCACGGCTGTGTCCCCGTAGAACACGCATGCTGCGCCATCTGCCTGCTTGGCCATTCGGCCGGTTTCTATAATCAGATTCCCTTTCCCAATCTTGGTCTCTACCTTCTCAATCATTAGTGTTTTCTCCCTGTAATATCCCGTCCGCGCTGCACGTTTCTACGTTCGGCTTGCAGACACACGTGAACTCTCGGCAGGAATGGTTGTGTTGTGGTCGAAATGACCATGCAGTGAACGGGAACATCTTATTTCCGCAGGCCCAGTTCACCGATAACCTTGCGGTATCGTTCTATGTCTTTCTGTCTCAGGTAATTCAGCAGGCTGCGCCGACGCCCGACCATTTTCAACAGGCCGCGGCGCGAATGGTGGTCTTTCTTGTGCGCTTCAAAGTGGCCTGTCAACCCGTTGATACGTTCGGTGAGCAAGGCGATCTGAACCTCCGGCGAGCCGGTATCGCCTTCATGAACCTGGTATTTCTTGATAATCCTCTGCTTTTCCTCTTTGGTAACCGTCATAGAGATCTATCCTCCTTTTGATTGGCTTATCCCCATTCCCAAGTGTGGCGCCGGAGTGTCGCCGACCTAGTGAATGGTTCCGAGGTCGTTCTGAGGAAGCCTACTTGTCGGTGAGGGCCTCAATCCCCGGGAGTTTCTTGCCCTCAAGAATCTCGAGCGATGCGCCGCCACCGGTCGATATGTGAGACATCTTGCCGGAAAGACCGAATTGCTTCATCGCGGCCGCAGTATCCCCTCCTCCTATAACCGAGACGGCGCCCGAATCAGCAACAAACTCAGCGACGCCTCGCGTACCCTCCGCAAACGGCTTCATCTCAAACGCGCCGAGCGGCCCGTTCCACACAATTGTCCTGGCATCCTTCAAGTTTTCACGAAACAGGGCCACCGTCTTAGGCCCGATGTCAAGCCCCATCCACCCATCATTGATGTCCTTGCCTTCGGTTATCTGTGTTCTAGCGTCCTCGCTGAACTTCTTTGCAACCACATTGTCATCCGGCAGGACAAATCCTTTCTTGAGCCGCTTCGCCTTTTCAAGCGTCTCGCGGGCCACTTCCACCTTATCTTCCTCGAACAGCGAGTTGCCTATCGTATGACCCTGAGTCCGGAGAAACGTGTACGCCATCCCCCCGCCGATGAGAAATCGGTCAGACTTGTCCATGAGATTGTTGATCGCGCCGATCTTGTCCGATACCTTCGCGCCTCCCAGTATCGTCACAAACGGGCGGGCGGGATTATTAAGAACCGTCGTAAAATACTCGATCTCCTTCCCCATGAGCAGGCCCGCCACGGACTTCCCGATAAATTTCGTGATTCCATGTGTCGAGGCGTGCGCGCGGTGCGCCGTCCCAAACGCATCATTCACATAAATATCGGCCAGTCGAGCCAGCGCCTCAGAGAAATGCTCGTCGTTCGCCTCTTCCTGCTCGTGAAAGCGCACGTTCTCCAGCACGACCACGTCACCAGGCTTCATCGCCGCTACGGCCTTCTCGATTTCTGTTCCGACACACTCATCGAGCTTCTGCACCGGCTTGCCAAGCAGTTCGCTCAAACGAGCCGCCACCGGATCCATGCGGTACTTGTCCACTACCTTGCCCTTCGGGCGGCCGAGATGGGAGGCAAGTATCACCTTTGCCTTTCGCTCGACGGCATACTTGATTGTCGGAAGCGTTTCGACTATCCGCGTATCGTCTGCAACCTTGCCGTCATCGAGAGGAACATTAAAATCCACTCGGATGAAGATTCTCTTCCCACCGAGGTCGACATCCTTGATGGTGAGTTTGTTCATCCCAAACTCTCTCGCACGCGTTATCTTGCCATCCTCGTGATCAAGTCAACGCAACGACACGAGTAGCCCCATTCATTATCGTACCACGAGACGACTTTGAACATCTTCGTGCCCATCGTCATCGTCAGCTCGGCGTCAAAGATGGATGAGTGCGGGTTCCCGATAATGTCCACCGATACAACCGGATCCTCACAATACTCAATGATGCCTTTGTGCGTTGTGCGCGATGCATTCAGAACGGCGCGGTTAATCGCATCAACCGTCACATCCCTCTGGGTAACTGCGACGAAATCCGTCACCGAACCGTCCTGAACGGGAACCCGGAGCGCCATCCCGTCCAGCTTGCCCTTGAGATCGGGAATGACTTTCCCGACAGCCTTGGCCGCACCCGTCGTCGTCGGCACGATTGAAACCGCAGCCGAGCGCGCCCGCCTCAAATCCTTATGCGGAGCGTCAACCAACCGCTGGTCAGCCGTGTACGCATGAACGGTTGTCATTAAGCCCCATTCAATTTTGAAGGTTTCGTGCAGGACCTTCGCAAGCGGCGCAAGACAGTTGGTTGTACACGAAGCATTGGATATGATCTTATGCTCGGGTTTCAGCGCTTCATCATTCGCCCCGAGCACTATCATCGCATCTACTTCGCCTTTCGGAGGAACGCTCAGGAGAACCTTCTTCGCACCTGCTTGAAGATGCTTCTCGCAGTCCTCCCGCTTGCTGAAGATGCCCGTCGACTCAACGACAACATCCACGCGCAGGTCCTTCCACGGCAATTTTGCCGGATCACGTTCCGCGAGAACCTTCAGCTGTGCCGAGTCGACCATGAGCGTATCACCTTTGACCGTCACCTTCCCTGGGAACCGACGGTGCGTGGAATCATACTTCAGAAGATGGGCCAGCGTGGCGGCATCGGTGATGTCATTGACGGCTACCACCTCAACTGCAGGCTGCTCGAGCGCCGCCCGGTATACCATCCGACCAATCCGCCCAAATCCGTTAATCCCTACCCTGATGGCCATCTTATCCCCCTTCTCGCTCTGCCGTATCTCCAAATTCTCTCGCCTAAATTCCAATTATAATAGCACAAACAGGCAGATAACGCAATTGCAGCCAAGGCCTATCTTTGCTGGATTTATAGGCCCCCGGGCACATGATACCTGAACCCTCATGCCGGGTAGTGGTCAGACAAGCGGGCATCCGTAGCATTCTGCACAAGAGAAGGTATCATGTCCCCGGAACTGCCGGCCATAAACCACAATGATATAGCGAGATATACCCGTGAATACCTATCGGACCATGTGGCCGCGCGTGAGCTGAAAGTAAAATGAGACGTCAAGCTTCTCACTGAAAAAGCAGAGCGGGACGCCGCCTTGACTGGAGCAAGCTAACGGCGGCGCTGCGTTCCGGCTGGCAGGCGCCGGTTCATGAGCGCCACTCGACCGGCCATCGCCCAGGAACCTGCAGTTACGTCCGGATGAGCGGGCGGAGAGATGGGTTGACGACTCGCCGCCATCGCAACTGCAATGGCCGCCCCCATCGCAGCAACTATCTCTTCCTCTCCCGTTTCCCGTTCGGGAGCCTCGGCCAAGGCGACGGCGTGGGCTTCACGCCTCCGGGCCTCGGCGGCCCTTGCTTCTTGTCCCGAGACCAGTCTTGAAACAACAGAGCCGAGAACCTGCATGCCAACCATCAGAATAGCAAGTACAATGAACACGCCTACGAATCGAATGACAAGCGTGCTCATGATATAGCCCCACGGCAGCTCGACGGCTCTCTGAATAAGTTCGCCCATAACCACCTCAAACCGGGCACAACAGCAACTGCTTGCAGTCTTCAATCTCCTGACGGAGCCTTATTATACAGATTCCGGGGAAAAAAGCAACCGGCCCGGCTCAGTGCGTGAACAATGTGCGTCCGCGGGATCCCCCCCCGCGGGAGAGTTAAGGAGACCTCCGTATGCCGACGCAAGCTGTGCCTGAAATCCTGGAAAAGAGTCTCGACCCCAAGCTCGCCAAGGTGTTGGCTCAATTTTCTTCCTTGCTTGAAGAAACTGTAAACTATGGAACTCACATTCTAAAGCTGCTTGTCGATGCCACTCAAAAAGGGTCAGATGAAGTGCAAGGGATTGTCAGGTGTGCGTGATTGATGGAAAGCTCACGGTGCGCGTGCAGCGGAAGGTACCCAACGACCTGTCGCGCATCATCGAGCTTATTGAACCGTATCGAAAGCGACTCGAGATCGTGGTGGAGAGCGCGTTCAACTGGTACTGGTTGGTGGACGGCCTTCGTGAGGCGGGGTTTTCGCCTTTCGTCTTGCTCCTTCTGTTGGCAACCGACCGTTCGATTCGCTATCTTAATATACGCGTTATAAGAAAAAGGCCCTTTATGAGATTGTCCCTCAATTCTGTAGGTGCGAATTTATTCGCATGCGCATGACGAAAACAGGCCGGAAAAACTATGCGAATGAATTCGCACCTACAGAAGGACATCCCAGGTTGCGAATTACGGGACAGTCTCTTTATGCGTCATTGCGTCATAAAGCTGAAAGGGAAAACAAGGGGCGAGGCGTCGCGCCCACACCCTTGACATTAATTGAGGTCAGACCCTGAAAATGCGGGAGGGTTGGTCTGTGCTAGCTCAGCAGTTGTTCGCACTCGCAGGTATCCGAAACATCTTTATTCTGCGGTTATCCGCAGTTATTGGTGGTTCCCGTTCCGTTTACGCGCTCTTTCCCAGAAGCGTCTTGCGCGCCAGTTTGAGTCCTGTCGAAGTGAAGAACATCTTCTTCATCTTTTCGCTCAGAGCGGCCCGCCGTTCGGGCGGCACATCATCGCGTAAGTTCACAATGAGGTCAGCGTCATACAAGACTTTGTAGTTGAGAGATTCGTTCTCTCGGGGGGAATGATGGTGGGCAATGATGTCACAGACTTCCGTAATGAATTCCGGTCGGCTACCGAGCGATTCAAGAATCCTTTCCGCTATCGGCGGCCCCTCGATTTCCTGATAGTGGCCGGCGTTGCTGCCGTATTTTCTCTCGGCCTCTTGAATGCCGATATCATGAAGCAGCGCCGCAGCGATGACAATGTCTGAATCGGCGTTCTCGCCTTGCAGGATTCTTTCGGCGAACGTAAGCACGCTCAGCGCATGCGAAATTCTCTTCTGGTCGTCGCCGAAAACATTCTGCATCGCGGCGGTAACGCTGTTCTTCGAAAAATCCGGCATATCGGCTCCTCAGAATGTTCCCACGATTGTGCAGGTGCGAATCTCCGATCGAAGTTGAGGACGGGTTTATTCGCATATGGACAGCGAATGCGCGTCGAAAAGCAACGCGAATGAATTCGCACCTACAGGACTCCCTCCCCAACAAACGGGCTGTACGGGCACGGCGCGCCGTGCCCCTTCGTTGCATTCTCGACGGTGGGGCAGTCTCCTCAATGGCCAGCGCCATGGATGAGCGGCGGCAGGCAACGGACGCATACCCAGACGCTCTCGCCGTCCTTTCGGCACGGGATGAGAACCGTCTCGTTTTCCGGCGTTCCGCACCGGATGCACTCGAGGACAGGCGCGCTCGATTCACTCTCCTTCATGTGTTCCTCCACGGCAGCGAGGGAGAACGGCTCGGCCGTGCGTTCTTCGACCACGATCGCGCCTTCCGGACAGATGCCGAGGCAGAAGCCGGCGCCGTCGCACAGTTTCTCGCTAATCAGGCGTGCTTTGCCGTGGACAATCTCGATGGCGCCCTCGGCGCACGGAATCACGCATGCGCCGCAGCCGGTGCATTTCTCTTCATCTATCTTTACGATTTTCCGTTTTACTGTCGTCATCATACGCCCTTCCTTTCCCGTCGTACGCCTCCACTATAGCGTCACCTACCGGGAGAGAACTATGACGAAAGTCACAGGACGGTCGTTCTCGAAAAAACTCTAACACCCAACAGCTTGGCTCGCTAGGCTTGCCTGCCGCCGTGCTTTCTGGGCTCGCGGCGCTCGCTACACCTCTATCATCTTGCCGTCCTCCGCAACTTCATACGGTATGTCTGGCAAGCGAGAAAGCATATCATCGCTCATGTGGGTAAGAACGAGACGTTTGGGCACAATCGACGGCAGATGCTCCATTAGCGTCGCGAGGTCGAGATGAAACGTGATGTGCTTATTGTAGAAGTAGGCTTCTGCAATCAGCAGGTCAGCGGCATGCCCTGCTTCGATGAGTTCATCGGTCCAGCCGGTATCGCCGGTGTAGGCAATCGTGCGTCCCTCCGTCTCAATGCGATAGGCGAAGGCTCGGTCGCGTTCGCCTCCGTGACTGACAGGGAAGGCGGTTACGCGCAGTTCCCCGAGTGCAGCCGGTTCATGCGGCCGCAGTTCAACGGTGGAGACTTCAAACCGCTGTATCGTGTTCACCGACCCCGGAAAGGAGGCCTCCATCACGCGTCCAAGACTTTCCCGCAGCCCTTCCGGGCCGACGATTGTCAGCCGCTGTGTGCGTCTCGAAAAGAACTGAGCGTCAAGCAGAAAAAACGGAATGCCGCCGAAATGGTCGGCATGAAAATGCGTAACGAGAATTGTATCAATCGTATTCATTTCGATTCGATTGTTCTTGAGGGCAATCAGCGAAGATGCGCCGCAATCAATGAGGAAATTTGCCTTTTCCCCTGTCACGTGGAAGCAGGTGTTGAACCGGCCTCCGCTCGCGAACGCGTCGCCGCAGCCGACAAACCGTATCTGCATGTCCTTTGTCCCCTTCAGCAACACCCCGGCGGCATCCATAGGAGAAACCAAACTGCACTCTCTCTGCGCCACAGAACTTTCATGTGTTCACAAGTATATCAAAGAGAGGCCTATGTGCGGGTCGCATTCGGAGCGCCGACACATTTGTGCGTCAGGGCTTAGCGGTGCGGGACGCAATTCTGCGGTAGTGGAGGAGCCATCGATTACGACTGTGGGAAACGTGCACTCGACTGGTGCGATTAGGAAAGTGCGAGTGTGGCCGTCCTCAGTAGCCTTGAAACGACCAGATGGGAAAGGATAAAGCAATCCTGTCGTAGGTGAGGATGGCTAAGGCTCACATGCAGGTGTCAGCCAACCGCTGTTATAGTTGTTCAACTCACGGGCCTCCTTGGTCATCGCTTTTCCCGTGGAAGTCTTGGTCTTGACCTTGTACGGCAATTTTCCCGTGAACGCGCTCAAGAGGCCGTCGGCCGACGAGATTGAATCCTCAATGGGGAGCGGGTCGGACCCGTGGGCTACGTTCAGCTTCGCCGGTATTAATTGGCGAGCGAGCACCAGGCTGGCGTCGCCGCGGACTGGCATCTTAAGGATGGCGAGCAGTTCATTCTTGGAATATGTTTGGCTTCCCAAGACGAGCGTATCGACGGGCCAAGCGGCGGGACGATTCTTCCAGAAACCTAGACCCTTCGGGCAGACATATTCCACAACGGAGGCAGTAACCGTGCAAGCATCCGGTTCGCTCTCGCATATGCCGTCGTTGACAAACAGTTCGGCCACGTATGTGCCAGGAAGGTCAGTTTTGAAGCTCGGCCGTGAGTCCTTCGGGTCGGAAAGTGCGGCGGAGCTTCCGTGGGGCTTGCCGGCAAGGTACCACGTGTAGACGAGGGGGTCGCCGTCAAAGTCCTCGCTGAAGCTGCCGTCGAGTTGGACGGTCTCTCCGACGGCTGCTTCTGTATCAGGTCCGGCATCGGCAGCCGGACACTCGTTGGGAGGTATCCATCGTACCCAAAGCTCGGTTGTATAGGAATCTTGGTCGGGTTCCTGCGTTCCCGTTCTCAGTCCTGAGCCGGAAACGTAATACAACACCAAACCGAAATGCCTGTTCTCCACATCCTGCGGGTCGTAGTCGGCGTTGTCTATGCGCGCCTGGACCAGTTCCGCCATATCCGGTCCTTCGTAATACGCGTCAGCAAACCAATCGGAGATGCCGTTCCATTGGATCGGAACCCCTTGACGAGGAATTGCATTGAGTGATGTTCCGCTCGGATAGTTTATTGTGTTGAAACCTCTGGATGTTTCCCACTTGTCGTCGGTCATCAGAGCCATGAACGCGGCGTTTAGAGGCCCGCCGTTCGTGTAGTCAGCGCGTATCCTCATGCGGGCTTCCACCACCGTAGCCCCTTTGGGAATGGTAAGCACCCATCTCCAGTACGCGTTGTAGTAGGACGCGGTGTACGCGGAATATCCAGCGAACTGCCACCCATTACCGTTGTCAAACCCGTTGATGTTGTATCGACCTGTGGCTGAATACGTGTCCTCCTCGTTAGCGTTAGCGATAAAGAATGTGGCGCTCGCATCATCTGAAGGTGTGTCGGGACCGGGAGTCCATTCGACATACAGCTTGGCCGTGAATGAGTTGTTGTCCGGCTCCTGCGTTCCAGTTCTGTAGCTTGAGCCTGAGACGCGATAGAGGGCTAGCCCGAAATAGCGGTTCTCCATGTCCTGGGGGTCATAATCCACGTTGTCGACGCGCGCTTGAACTAGCTCAGTTATGTCGGGGGTCTTATACCAGTTGTCTTTCGTCCACCAGGCGATATTATTCCATTCGATTGCTATGCCTTGACGAGGAATAGCGTTGAGGGCGCTTCCGTTCGCATAATTCGCGGCATTGAAGCCATTGACTGTTTCCCATTTGTTGTCCGGCACCAAAGCCACGAAAGCTGCATTGAAAACATCGTAGTTGGAATAGTCGGCATAGATAGTGACAAAGGCCCGGGTTACGGTTGACCCACGCGGAATAGTGAGCGGCCACTTCCAATACGCGTTGTGGTACGAGAGCGTATTTGGTGAGTATCCAAAGAGCTGCCACCCATTGGGGTCATCGAACCCATTGGCGTCATAGCGACCGGTGCTCGCGTAGGCATCCTCTTGGGGAAAATCTTCAATGTGGAAAACCGCACTATCAGCAAAGACGGGGACATCGATGAACAACAGCAGCAGGACGGCTAGCAGGAATCTTCGCATTGGATCTGCCCCCCTCACAGGTTGACTAACCTCACGATGGGGAACTACTCCGACTGCTACCCTATCAAGATTCTTGCCATGGTCTCTTCCTGCACGGGGCTCATCCCAAGGTCATGCCTTACTCATTAGCAACAAAGGACTTGTATTAATCACAGAATTGTTCACACACTATGCCCGAAAATAACATTTTTGAAATCTCGCATACAAAATTGTAATCGACTCTTGCATGCTTGGAGGTTGCGTGGTGAGAGACAACTACGGCAAGATGTCAGGTTCTGCGGCCCTGCGGGGGTCTGTCGGCTCAATTTGCGGGTGTTTCTTCCGGCGTGAATGAGGCTCTGATGTTGTATTCCTTCATCTTGCGCCAGAGGGTGGAGCGCGAAATGCCAAGTTTTTCGGCGGCGAGCGTTTGATTTCCCTCGCATTTGATGAGCGTTTCGGTTATCAGCCGTTTCTCCATCTCGGCGAGCGTGACGAACCCAGGCTCTGCGGCCTGCGCCTCATGCGCCGCTGCAGCCAGTGCCTCCTCAATTCCTTTCGGGAGCGCGAGCATTGGTTTTCTTAGCGTCTGCAGATAGTCGGGAAGACTATTGGCCCGGATGACGTCATCGTCGGCCATGATGACCGCGTGCTCGATGATGTTCTCCAGCTCGCGCACATTGCCGGGGTACTCATAATTTGCGAGCACAAACTGCGCCTGCCGGTCAATCTCGCGGATGCTCCGGTTGAAACGGCGGTTGAACTTTGCAATGAAATAGCGCATAAGCGAGGGAAGAGAATCCATCCGCTCGCGTAGCGGAGGGATTTTTATCTGGATGACATTAAGGCGGAAAAACAGGTCCTCGCGGAACCGCTTCTCCTGGATTGCGGCCGCCAGGTCCTGATTGGTGGCGGCGATGAGGCGCACGTTCACCTTCACAATTTTGTTCTCGCCCAGCCGGCGCACCTCGCGGTTCTCGAGCACGCGCAGCAGCTTTACCTGAGTGAGGAGCGGCATGTCGCCGACTTCGTCGAGGAATATCGTTCCGTTGTTGCCTGCTTCCAACAATCCTTTGCGGTCACTGGTCGCTCCCGTGAATGCTCCCCTCACGTATCCGAACAGCTCGCTCTCCAGGAGCGTCTCCGGAAGCGCGCTGCAGTTAATGGCAAGAAATGGCTTGTCGTAGCGGTTGCTCATCCGATGAATGTATTCAGCTATGATCTCCTTGCCGGTTCCACTCTCACCGAGGAGAAGCACCGTGCTGTCGGTCGGGGCCACCTTTGTGGCGAGCGTGATCATTTTCCTGATGGCAGGGCTGTCACCCATCATTTCAATAAATGCCGACCGCTCGTATTCGCGGAAGGCCATCGAGCGTTCGAGGTTTTTCAGCGCGCTCTCGACACCGTAGACGAGGTCTGCTATATCGACCGGCTTGACGAAGTACATGTAAGCTCCACGCCTGAGAGCTTTTACAGCAGCCTCTATGTCTTCGATTTGCGTCATCAGCAGTATCTCACACAGCGGCTGGGCCTGCTTGACATAACTGATAAGGTCAAGGTCACCTTCACGCAGTATCTCTGTGTCGAGGATGACGACCTCGAAGTTCCGGAGTGGGAGCAATCGGAGGGTCTCTTCCTGATTAAGGGCAGTCATGATCTCATGGCCTGCCTGCGCGAGTCCCTGTTGCAAAGTCGTACACAATCGAAAATCTTTTTCAGCTAACAGGATAAGCGCCAATGTTTTTACTCCTCTCTGGCCTGTTGCCTCACCTCTGTATGCTCAATTATAACCCAATCTGGCTGGCTAATCAATAGGCGCTGTCTCCGCATGTTCAATTATGGAACAGTGACTTACGAAACCATATGCCCTGAAGGCCGATAAGTCATGTCATGACCATACTCAAGTTCGCAGCACATAAGTGAGCCATTGAGTGCGGAATCTCACAGCTTCGGTCGTCCGTTTGCCCCCTTCTATAAGGGCGACCCGTCGGATTACCCTCACGAACAACCAGTGCCTTCAATTTCTTTTTGCATCTTTCGGGTGTAAGGTCACATCGACGTTCCGGAATATGCACTAAACGTAATGAAGGAACCTCGCTTTGTAACGAAATATTCCATTTATGGGAAGAGAATCATCGCGCTAGAAAGCACTCGTTCCTGCAAGGTCTTGTTGTGAAACGAATTGTTACACGCATAAGCATTGCAGATGTCGCTGGCAACATTCTTGCCGATTTCGCTAATGGTTATTAGAGGAGGCTTTCTGTATATCCTGCATTTGTCGGAAGCTCGTTGAAGAGCGCAAGGTGTACGATGGTTTTAGGTATGGTTGAGCTTATTCAGGACTTCTTGACCGGAGTACGTATTCCCGGGGGGACACTGCTTGCGGCAATCGGGAGCCGCCTTCCATTGCTGGTTGTTCTTACAGGCACATATGTGCTCATGCCGCTCATCACCCACCGCAGGCATCCGGCGTTGAACCGAGATGGCTCTGAAGGCTTTCTTGTCCAGTTGTGCATGGGCTTCGGCTTTTTCTTCGTTTCTATTCCCGCGATAGAGCTGGTTACGCCACTGCTCGGTCTTCATACTTATTCGCAATGGGCTGCTCTCATCGCGCTCATTCTGTTCATGGGAGTGGGTAGCTATTCGGCAGCGTACATTCCGAAAGCTTCAGGCAGGAGACGGTCAAACAAACTGGGCCTTCTGGCGAGCCTCCTCGTCCTTTACCTTTTTGCGCTTCCGCCGCTGCTTTCCCGATTGTCGGATCTGCCGGAATCCCTCAGGATTGCGGGTTCGGTCGCCCTCGTCGGCCCCCTCGGAGTAATGCTGGGGAATACCTGGCCTTCTGCGCTCGTCCCACGGAAACGCCGAAGCGTATGGTCGTGGGCGTCATGCAGCGCGATTCCGGTCATGGCTTCTATTGCAGCCATCTCGCTCTTCTTCGCGGGCGGCTTTGCTGTAACCCTCTTCTCGGGCTTCGCCGTATATGTTCTGGCCTTAGGCCTTGCGGTATTACGGGAGCCCTTTTTCCGAGAGGCGCCGAGCCACAGATATACAATCCCCGAATAGTCAGGCAGGCCTGCACATCCATACCGTGCTCGATGCGCGGGGATTCCGTTTGAGATTCCGGGATTCGTTAGAAAGGGTCGATGACTATGAACGCGTCGAGCGCAACCGCCCAGAGCGAGTGTAAGAGGATGCCGTACCAGACCGAGCCGGTGAAGCTCGCCAGGTGACCCAGGATGACTCCTGCCGGAATCGCGCCCAGAACCTCGACTGGTGGCTTGCCAAAATGTAGAACGACGTATGGCACAAGCTGCAGGTAAACGGCTGCTTCTCCGACGTGCTTCTTGAGTCCGAACAGGAGGAATCCGCGGAAGACAAATTCTCGTCCCACAATGGCGAGCACAAGAAATCCCTCATAGATGATGAACGCGGCCCGATGGTTCGCCGCCAGCCTGCAGAGAGGATGGCCCGCCGAAATATGGGGTAGTCCACTCACGTAGTGGAGCAGAGGCAGTGACAGCGCGCAGAGCAACAGCGCAGCCACCAAGCCGAAGAGCTTTCTTCGCCCCAGCGTCAATCCCCACTCGGAAGGCCGCTCATTCCACAGAAAACAGCCAAGCGCGGCTGGCAACAGCCCCAGCACGATGAATGTCGCAGCGAAGCTATAGAGCCATCGGTAGAGCTCATTCGCGGGATTGAACAAGAATCCGCGTGCGAGATGCGCATCGAAAAAGGCGGGTTGACCCGGGTATCTATGGACGATAAGGAGTATGCACGCCGAAACGGAAAGGATGGCAATGCGCCATTGTTGTTTCATGTCTTAGGACTTGCCATAGTCAAGCGCATTGCTTTCGTGACCGGTCTCGAGACACGCCTGAACCTGAAGGTCGAAATCGGCGTTTCCGCCGTCTGTCACGACGCAGGCGCTGAGTTCCCTTCTGCATCGCCGGCGGCAATCATGCGCACAAGCTCACCCGTCACCGAGCCAACGAACGTTCGGCTCTTCATGAGCAGTGGAATCCGCGGCTGAGAATCGCTCAGCCATAGCGTCATTTCTTTCACTTTCGGCGGCTTGCCTTTTTTTTCATCTTCAATCTTGTGGAATTTCGGCTCGATGCGAAGAGCTTCGACCTCGCGGTCTCCCAGGGAAACCCGCTCGCGGGCACAGACCTCATACTCAAGCGCATACCGGTCGTCTCCAAAGAGCACGGTCACGACGGTCACGTCCCCGACCCGCAGCGGCTGCTCGCAGATAATCAGCCCGAGCGAAACAGGGTCAATGATATCATCTCCGAGAGTAATGGTTTTCCGCCTCACCCTGTCGCGCTTCCATCGCGTATAATGGGCCCATGAAGTCTCATAATCGAAGAGAGTCTCGGTCTCTCGTATCCTCGTGTTTTCCTGCTGGAATACGTGAATTTTTGTCGCGCGTCCCGTGGACCCATCCACAATAGCGGTGGCATGGGCCCTGAATTTCCAGAGAGCGTCGACAATTCCCGACGTGCTTGCGGTAGCCGCGAAACAATATTGTTCGCTCTCATGCGTTCCATCCAACGACACCACGAGTTCGCCGTGCGCCGAAGGAATGCCGTTCCACGAAAACGCATACAGGTACTTGCCCTCGGGTATTGTGAAATCAGCCTGTGGCAGATTGCAATACGTGTTTGTCGGAAGGAGTCCCGCCCCATTGGCGCCGGCGACATTCGGCTGTATAGCCAACGCGGGCACGAGGACAGCAGCAACCACCAAAGCAAGAGAGCGGAAAATCAGACTTCGCATGGGTTGAAGCAGGGAATGGATTCTCACTTGCGTTTAAGCTTTGCCTCAAGATGCTTCAGCAGCACGGTGAGTTCGTCGAGGTCCAGCTTTCCGAGAAATCCTTTCGGTTTGGAGATTTCCAGAATATCCTCTATTCTTTCCACGAGATCGTCTTTTGACAGTCTCTTCAATTGCGCCTTGATTCGTACTTCGAGAGCATCCATGTCGAACGGTTTTGCGAGATAATCATCCCCGCCGCATTTCTGTCCCTCGATCCGACTTTGCGCATCATCTTGTGCGGTGAGAAAGATGATGGGAATGGTGCGATACTTCGGGTCGGATTTCAGAACGCGGCACAACCAGAAGCCGTCCATCTTTGGCATCATGACATCCATCAACACCAGCATGGGCTTCGAGGTTTTCACGTCCCTCAGCGCTTCCTCGCCCGAGCGTGCCCGCCCCACCTCATATCCCTTCGCCTCGAGGAAGGTGCTTGTTATGTCGAGAATATCCTCGTCGTCATCTACTATGAGAATCCGGGGCTTGTCCGTTTTCTTCGCTGCCATTTCAACTCACCTTTGGCCGAGCGCAGCACGTCGCATCAAACCTGTTCCTCTTCCCGCGCGAGGCGTTTGAGGAGTTCATCATACAGTTTGTTTCCGATTGCAAGTCCGATTTCGATGAATTCGGGCCCGTACCGCATCCCCGTCTGGGAACGGAAGGTGGTCGCAATTCTTTTCACGCCCTCCATTCCCTTCGGGAAATGTGCCATGAGTACTTTCAGCGGAAGGTCCGTTGGAGCGATCATCTCCCAAATCGTGTCGGTGAAATTATCAGGCCCCCACCGAAACTTATCCGCGTCATAGAGCGCGTCGCTGAGGAGCTGTCCCTCGGGGCATTCCATTGGAGCCGACTCGACGAAGGCCTCGTGATTCTCGATGGCGCGGACTATCCAATTCCGTTCCATGTCTTCAAGCGGGAAATCAGTCAGTATCTCGCTTGCAGCCCGAGCACTTTGGCGAGCATGGTTGGGGACGCGCCTCCTGACGTCATGCAGGAGCGCGGCCAACTGCACCAAGAATACCGCCCTCATCGCCTGATCCGGCTGCCGGCCCACCCGGCTCCATTCATTCTGGACGATCGCGCCGGCATCCATTGCCACTTTTTCTGAATGCTTCAGACCATGCCCGAAGTGTTCGTCTTTGCTGATCACTATCTGGCGCAATTTCTCGATGACGGCATCCGTATGAAGCATCCTGCTCGAGGTCACCCTCTCCCGCCTCAGGTCCACATAAAACCTTGGCGCATCGAAGGTTTGGGCAATCTCGACGGCAAGTATCCGTGCTTGTCTGTACTCCTCCGTGAGCATCATTGCGCCCCCTCCTTCGCAGCTCCGCGGAATTATAGCACAGGCACTCCCCTTTTTCAAAACCTCGAAATGAATCAGGTGTGCCCCACAAGAGGCGTTCGCCCCGCAATCCAATACTGTACATTTTCCCGATAACTGTCCACTGGCGAAATGAACAACGGAGATTCGCGAAGACGCAAACGATGACTGGTGTCGTGTCTCTAACGCTTGCATTTGAGCTTCGGGGACAGCGAATCTGTCCCACGGTTGCCGGTGGTCTCGGCCTTTGCAGGTGCGAATTTATTCGCATAATGTTTTCAGCCGCTTTGCGCTTATGTCCAGTCGAATGAATTCGCCCCTATAAAATCACGGGATGAATTCACAGTCCCCCTTCGCAACGCGTTAAGCTATTCTTGAGACGCTACACTGGGCGCGCGGGTCTCGACGCTGGCCGGATTGGAGGAGTCGTTCCGTGTCGAACGCGCCCAGCGCGCGTGTCGATGCGCGTGTCCGACAATTGGACCTTCCCTGCAAGATGCTCTGATTTGATGCTCTCTGCCTCGCAACCTCAGGAACAAACGCCAGTTGAACTTAGAACCCTTATATGGTATAAGGTACCCATCTCACGTGGAACCGGTGGTGCGCCGCGTGCATGCAGGGCGTCGGCGGCCCGAACCCTCCGGAAGAGCGAGGCGAGAAGCAGGGGGGCCGCCGTGAGACAGGAGCGCGAATAGACAGGCAAAGGGAATTATCCGCATGGACATTCAAATGATGGGCACCGTGTGGTTGGTCGCCGCTTTTCTTCTTGGTCTTCTCAATTGTTTTTTCGGGTATCGACTCTTTATCATCACCGTCGCCCTCCTCGGTTTGGCGTTGGGAGCGACACTCGGATATCAGGCAGGAACCTGGCTTGGGGGCGGATTCTTCCCAATTGCCCTGGCGGTGATACTCGGCCTTATCGGCCTGTGGGCAAGCGTCTCCGCCTACTATGCATTCATCTTTGTGGCCGGTGCGTTCGCATTTGCGCTGCTCGCCGCGTTTCTCGCGGGTTTGTACGAATATCAGGCACATCCATTGCTGCTCATTGTCGTCGGATTTGTCGGTGGTTTTATCGCGCTGTGGCTCCAGCGCGTCATCATCATCGGTGCAACGGCAGCCCAGGGGGCGCTCGCCTCTGTGCTGGCCGTATTCGCTTTCGCAACGGGGAAAAGTGTGGGCGCATACCGAAGCTTATTCAACCGATTTATCAGTGGTGAGCTCGTTCAAACCCGAGGGGTATGGTTCTATGTTGGACTGCTCGTGTGGTTCGTCCTCTTCACGTTCGGGCTGGTCGCGCAGGTCACCCGCGGAAAGGAAATGTACAGGCGCCCGATATCCTCAAAGCTGCAACCCAAGGGCTGATTGAATCAACCATGGGAATCTCGACGCTCTCCAGCACGGCGGCGGTCCGGTTCATCCTGAACTGTCCTCAATCCACAAGGAGGTGAGCAATGGCCGATACCGACGCTCTCATCCAGAAATTGAAAGCGGGGGACTACTACTCTCGCAGCACGGCTGCCCGCGCGTTGGGCAAAATCGGCGGGGAAAAAGCCGTTGCCGCCCTCATCGAGGCGCTCAAGGACGAAGACGACTGGGTAAAGGAATACGCCGCCGAGGCGCTCGGCACGTTGCAATGCGCAGAGGCCGTGCGCCCGCTCGGCGAGCTGTTGAGCTTGAACAATTATAAGGTGCGCAGCTCGGCAGCCGAGGCGCTCGGCAGAATTGGAGGAGAGCAGGCGCGCATGCTGCTCGAGCCGCTCAAGGACGACCCCGATTCGTGGGTTCGCGAGGCAGCAATCAATGCCCTCGGCGCCCTCGGCAGGGGTAAACCGCGAGCCAAGGCTGGTAAGCCCTCTTCCGTTTCCCGGGCGCCGTCTGAGTTCGCGTCGGCGCGAAGCGCCGCCGCCGAGACCGAGCCGGGACTGTCGCTGACCGAGGCATCGAGCGAGCCGGAAGAGCATTTGCCCCGCTCGCCGCGTCGGCCTGCTGGCCGCGTCCCGCGCACGCCCGAGGAAATCGTGGAAATAATTACGCGAGGCACCTCGATCACATCCAGACAAACCCGTTCCGGGTTCCTTCTGCGCGTGCCGGTGGCCGAAGGTAGACATCAAAAAGTCCGCCTCAAATTCGACTCGACGGACGAGGATGGTTCCCCCCTCATCCAGTTATTCACGGTTATCGGGCCGGCAAAACCCGAACACTATCGGTGGGCTCTGAAGCTAAACCCGAGCTTCTCTTACGGTGCAATCGGCCTGGTCAGTATCGACGAGAAAGAGTTCTTCGCTATCATGAATACATTGCTCGAGGAAAATGTTGACCCGAGAGCCCTGGAGAAATCCGTCTGGACAATCGCCAGGAAAGGCGACGCGCTCGAGCAAAAACTCATTCAAAAAGACCTCTGGTGAGCATAGTCCGGCATAGCCGCAACCGAGAAACGCATTTGGGCGCGATGAATCGCGCCCCTACGGCCTCTGTGGGGGCGTGTGCCTGCAGGTACTGAACGCCAGTAGCAATGAGAAGGACCAATGCGCGAGCCGAAACATCCCGACCCTGAAAAACAGAAAATCATCGAGGAAGCCGTGCGTTCCGGACAGGGCCACGTTTTTCGGTGGTGGCATGAGATGGGAGAGCAAGGCAAGGAGCGCTTGTTGAAACAACTCCAGGCGATTGCCTTCCGGGAATTGGGCGAACTGTACAACCAGTGGAAGGGCGCCGCCACACCTGTCTCCGAGCAGAAAATCGAGCCGGCGGAGATCATCTCCATCCCGAAGACACAAGAAGAAATCTCGAAGGCACAGCGCGCTGTCCATCGCGGCGAGGAGGCTATCCGCGCGGGCAAGATTGCCGCATTTGTCGTGGCGGGCGGTCAGGCGACCAGGCTCGGCATTGAGGCGCCCAAGGGAACGTTGAAGATAACGCCTGTGCGCGAAAAAACTATCTTCGAGCACCACAGCGAGAAAATTCTCGCTCTATCCGCGCGACACAAGACCCGCATCCCCCTTTACGTCATGACGAGCGAGACCAACGACGGAGCGACCCGCGAGTTTTTTGAACTCAACCGATACTTTGGACTCGACCCTTCAGATGTATTTGTCTTTAAGCAGGAAATGATGCCCGCACTTGATTTCAAAGGCAAACTCGTTCTGGACGCAAAGGACCATATTTTCACCAGTCCGAACGGGCACGGAGGCTCGATTACGTCGCTGAAAAGAGCGGGCGCGCTCGCGGACATGCAGGCTCGCGGAATAGAATACATCTTCTACTTTCAGGTGGACAACGTGCTCATCAAGATGGCCGACCCTCTGTTTCTCGGCCACCACATCGAGAGAGGCGCCGAGATGTCGGCGAAAGTGGCTCCCAAGCGCGATCCGGAAGAAAAAGTCGGCGTCGTATGCCGCGTGGGGAACGCCACCACGGTCATTGAATACAGCGATTTGCCGGACGACTACAAATATGCCCGCAACCCGGACGGCTCGCTCACGTTCTCGGCCGGCAACCTCGCCATACATGTCCTCAGCGTGGACTTCGTCGAGCGTCTCAATACCGAGAAGCACTCGCTCCCGTTCCACATTGCTGAAAAGATAATCCCGTTTCTCGACGACAACGGCTCGCTTGTCAAGCCGAAAAAGAAGAACGGGCTGAAGTTCGAAAAATTCGTCTTCGACGCTTTGAGCCGGGCGCGCGCCACATCTATCCTTGAAGTGGACCGGGATGAGGAATTCGCGCCGATCAAGAACGAAACGGGAGAGGACAGCCCCGATACCGCGCGAGACCTGATGATGCGGCTCTCCGCCAAATGGCTGGAGAAGGCAGGAGCGCGCGTTCCGAGGGATTCGAACGGACGCGTCAAGGGTATGTTGGAGATAAGCCCGTTGTTCGCGCTGGATGCCGCAATGTTGAAAGCAAAACTCCCGGCCGATTTCGAGGTAAGGTTTCCGCTCTATCTTGGGCCGGAATGAGAATACGCAGCGCAACGTAACCGCAACCAAGACAGATGGAACCAACCAATAGAGGCGGCTTGTCAAGAGAAAACTCTTCCCCCTCACCCCCATACCGGGGGCTTTTGTTCTGTTCCAAGCTCGCCGAGCGCCC
>QZKI01000072.1 GCA_003598055.1 Candidatus Abyssobacteria bacterium SURF_17
TGTATTCGTGACGGGCACTGACAGCGCACTCTATCATAAGTGGTGGAACGGGTCAGCTTGGGGGCCATCACTCACCGGTTACGAGCGTATGGGCGGAACCCTCATCTGTTATTAACGTGATCTGTGCCTGCGAGCCACTCACCCCTTACGCTGCTGCTGAGGAGCTTTTTGGCATTATCTGTTCTCCTTCGTCACAATGGGCAAGGGCAAGCTCGGTCCCCGAACTAATGCGCAACGCCAGGGTTGAAGGGTCAGGTCTTGCAATACTGCTCTCTCGATTCCTCGATTTGTCAGAGAGCACGGCTTACCCTGAGCTTTTCTTGGGTTGTCCCACGTCAATTCCCGCAGGAACTCCCTCTTTGAATCCGAAGTTTGCGAGGATGCCGAGGTAAATGGCGTGCGCTTCCTTTCGGGCTGCGTTCGGATTGCGAAGCTTTTCTTCGACTTCCGCTACAGACGGACTCGGACAGATCACCCTGATTGCAGGCGATGAGGTGTGGGTGAGGACGAAATCGTTATTCGGCTCGAGGAACACGGTTTCAGCGATTCCCAGACTTCTCATCGTATTTGCGACTGCCTGTGCAAGGCGCTTTCCTTCTTCGCTCGTCGGGTAGTACAGCACATTCGCGCAAGGCGCCGCGAGGTTTGTTGCCGTTCCCTCGGGCTCAAGCGTCTGGTACTCGGTTTCCTTGCCATGACCGATTGATATGAACCACTGCGCTCCGAATGCTTCCGCAGTCTCCACTCGTTGCAGGGCGGTCGCAGTTTCATCGGACGTGCGCGTGAGCACAACGCTTGCCCCCGAATCCTCGAGCAGCCTTGTAAGATACTGTGCCACGAGCATGTTGAGGTCGGACGCCCGCACTCCCGTTGGGCCGATAGCGCCCTTTTCGTGTCCGCCGAACTGCGGGTCGAGAGCGATTTTCTGTCCGAAAAGCACGCCGTTGGCCACCGGCTCAAGTTTCACATGTGTTGCGCCTGAAGACTTCGAAAGGCTGGCAGTCTGCGCTATGTATCCTTTCCGTGAGAACGTGACCGGCGTGGCTCCGATTCCAGCGAAATCCACTGCGAAGTAGCCTGCACGGTCGGTGTAGTCGATGGGTTCGCCATCAGCCATCGCGAGTGCGCCCTCGAGCGGGGCGCCGGTCTTGGCATCGAACACGTTTGCAGCCACAAATTCAGGAGCGTCGTCTGTCAGCGTAAGCGTCACGCTGTGTGTCAGGCCGGATGCCGTCGCGGACACCGTCACCTCTTGCGGACTCGAATCTCTCAGCGGTGTGAAGTAGGTCGTCGCCTCCCCGGCTATTGTGGACGAAGTAGCGGGCGAGAGCATGCCCGATGTCGCGTGAAATTCCACCGAAGTGCCGTCGGCGACAGGCACAAGGTCCGTATCGAACACGCGAGCCGATATCCTGATTGGCGCCGCACTGCCCGGCCGCGCCGACGTGAACCCGGGCTCGAGGACGAGATATGCTGGCGCCATGGATACTGCAAACTCCCATTGCTGCGGTCTCGCCGCGTTTCCGTTCGTGTTGCGGAGGAAAACCTGCGCGACATGTGTCCCGTTGCTCAAACGCTTGCGCGGCAGATACGTGATGCGAGCAGTCTTTGCGTCAAAACGTGCGTCGACGGGTTCGTCGTCAATGAGCATCAAAATCGAGCTTGGGTCCGTCGGCACATCACGGTCGGGCTCGACGCGCGCCGTCAGGAAGGGACGGGATGTGTCAATAACGGTTCCCTCCGGGCTCATGTCAACTATCCTCGGGACACCCTTGGAGAAGTATTCCGCGATTCCGAAGAAGTAGGCCTGCGCCTCCACCCGCTGCATCGGCGCGAGGCCGAGCCTGAAAGCGTTAGCCGGGTGCGAGATGTATGAGGGCTCGCCGAGAATCGCGGTTGTAGGATTCTCCCGCAGCACGTGAAAGTTTCCTGGCAGTATGACATTGTCTTTTTCGCCCAGGCTGAGCGCGAGTTGCCTGTGGATGCACCGCGCCGCGTCCAATGATGGTCCCGGGTCACCCATTTTGAAATACGTTTCGAGCGAGTTCTTTTTCGCTCCCGGCAGCACGTCGGCGTTGTGGTGGAGCGACAGGAAAAGGTCCGCGTTTTGGGCGCCTGCGAACTCGGCGCGCGCGTGCAGGTCCTTCTTCAGAGTCAGGTTGTCGCCCTTATAGACGTTCGAATCGTCCGTGCGCGTGAGATATGCCTCAGCGCCTGCTTGTGTAAGCATTCCCCATAATTGCAGCGCCACTCCGAGGTTCACGTCGGCCTCGCGCAGGTTGTTTGGTCCGACCGCTCCGGCGAACGAGCCGCCGTGGCCGGGGTCAATGACGATGCGTTTCCCTCTGAGCGCATCGAGCTCGACCTCGGGAGACGGCAGCCGCAGTACAAACTGGCCGTAGTCGAATGGTTGTGGCGCGGGCGCTACGTAGGGCGGCCTTGCGCAGCCGGCGGAAATGAGGCACATGCATGCGGCGAATACGATGAGAAAAACAATCCTCACGAACCATCTTGATGAATTCATTGTCCGTTTCATATGAGTTCTACGGGACGATTTTCCCGAGAACTACCGGCCGACGTGCTCCGGTGGCCGTGGGAATATTTGATGGATTCCCGCTGATTGTCTCATTCGCCAGAATGGCGAACCCGACTGCTTCCTTCGCATCCGCGGGGATGCCGTAGTCGTCCGAAGTCCGGACCTCTATCGGCGCAAAGAGCGCTCGAATCAATTCTATCAGATAATCGTTTCGGCATCCACCACCACTGAGGATAATCTCGTCGATGCGCGTTTTCGGAAAAACAAAACGCTCATAAGCCATCTGTATCGAGTGTGCGGTCAGCCCGGTGACCGTTGCAAGCATGTCTGCGCAGTGCTCGGGCGGCGTGGCCGAGAGCAGCGTGCGCACGAGCTCAGCGCCGAACAGCTCGCGGCCAGTTGTCTTGGGAGGCGGCAGCGCGAAGTATGGGTGTTCGAGCAGATTTCGGAGAATTTCCTCCTCGACCTTCCCGCTTCTGGCGAGGGTTCCGCCGTCGTCGAACTGTTTTTCGCCTCGAGTCATCGCCCTGACAAATTCATCTATCAGCATATTGCCCGGTCCGGTGTCAAAGGCGAATACCCCATCGAGTGAGGGGGTAACGACCGTCACGTTCGCGATTCCTCCGATGTTCTGGCATGCTCGAACGCGCTCAGTATCCCTGAATAGAAGAAAATCGACATAGGGAATAAGGGGGGCGCCATATCCGCCTGCGGCCACGTCGCGTGTTCGGAAGTCGGCAACAGTTACAACGCCTGTACGTTCCGCTATCACGCAGGGTTCTGCCACTTGCAGCGTCGAGCGGTCTGGGGGCATTGCCTCTGGCAGGTGAAAGATGGTCTGGCCGTGCGAGCCAATCAGATGCACATCGGCGCTCGAAAGGTCTGCCTTGCGAATGACGCCGAGCGCGGCTTCGGCGAACAGTTCGCCGAGCCGGAAATTCATCTCGCATACCTGACGAGTTCGCCCGTTCTGAAGGTTGCGCACGGCGTTCGCGATATCAACAGGGTAGGGGACCGTCTCAAACGCGATGAGCTTCACACGCGTGTCGAGGTAATTCCCCGTGATCTCGACGAGGGCCGCATCCACACCGTCGGCTGACGTGCCCGACATGAGGCCGACCACGAGCTTTTTGTCGAGTCGCGCTATTTCAAGAAGCCGTTTCATACGATGATCAGCCAAGCTCCACCGGCAATTCCCCTGTCGCCTCGACCTGGCCGAATAGGACTCCGGCCAGCGCTTTCAGCGAGCACTGCCGAAAGCTGTATGTGGCCACGCATGCGCGTGCCTCCGGAACAAAGGCAAGGTCATACGGGTCTCGCACTGCCGCGACCACCGCAGGCTTTCCAAGGCCGAGGAGCATATGTACGAAATCCTTTTGCACTATGTACTGGTGGAGATTGTAGGTAACCACCACGACTACGTCCGCATTCCGGCAGATATCCACACATTTCCGAACTTCTACCTCGGTCGGTTTCACGCCGACTGAGCAGAAAAGTGTATTGAGATGGTATCGTCTCAGCTTGTGGATGAAGGCTTCATGCGGTTCCGCAGCCTCTTCCACCTTCGTAAGGCTTTCGAAGGACGGCACGACGACCGCGAGCTGGTCCGAAGCCGCGAGCTTGAACGGGAGAAGCGAATCCTCGTTTCTCACTATCGTTATAGCGCGCGAGGCCACTTCCTCGCTTACTGACTTCTGAGGTTTGTCCGCTCTATAAGGAGGGCCTTGCTCGAACCTCAGAGCCTTCTTAATGGATGATATCGCCGATAATACGTTACGCACTCTTTTTTCCGACAACTCGCCTGTTCTGACAGCATTCTTTAATGAATCGATTGCGGCTATCTGCTTATCGAGGGTGTGGCATATGAGCATCATGTCCGCACCCGCCCGCGCTGTCGCAACCGCTGCCTGCGGCGCAGGAAAATGCTTTTCAATCGCTCCCATTTCAAGACAGTCGCTGATGATGATACCCTTGAATCCCAATCGGTTTCGCAGCAGGTCAGTAAGAATAGCTCGCGACATAGTTGCGGGGGCCAGCGTGTTGTCGAGCGCGGAATACGAGCAGTGTGCCGTCATGACAAAGGCGACTTCAGCGTCGATGGCAGCCTCGAACGGCAGGAGTTCTCGCTTCTTCATGCGCTCAAGCGCCGCATCGACCCGAGGGAGTTCGTCGTGCGAATCCACGCGTGCTTCCCCCAGCCCCGGGAAATGCTTTGCCGCGGCGCACATGCCGTTTTCCTGCATTCCTCGTATCATGGCCGAGCCCAACCGGGCGACGAGCGCCGCGTCAGCACCGAATGAGCGCGCGCCCACGCCCGGATTCCGGGGGTTTGAGCTTATGTCGAGCACGGGCGCGAAGTTCACGTTGATGCCCAAGGCGAACAGCTCGGCCGCCGTCACACTTGCCACCTGACGCGCGAGTTCCTCCGAGCGGGTGGCCCCCAGCGCCATGTTCCCTGGAAACACCGTGACTCCCTCAGTTATCCGGGCAACGCAGCCGCCTTCCTGGTCGATCGCAATGAAAAGAGGGGAATCGCTCACGGACTGTCTGAGTTCCTGCAGCTTGGAGCACACGGCGCGAGCGTGGTCGGCGTCCTTCACATTCCTCGAAAAAAGGATTATTCCTCCGACTCGATAGCGCTGGATGAGCTCAGCCGCGGCCGCCGGGTCGGTCCCCGGATATCCGGCCATGAGCATTTCGCCGATGCTTTCGATAAGCTCTGTCATGTGCGTCTATCCTTCGTACAGAAGATAGCGTGACCGCGTTGCCTCAAATTCGCGATGAGGTGCGCGCCAGCTCCCGAATATCTCTTCCGGGTCGGTTCCCGCTATGATTTCACGACGAAGTGAGTCCGTACCCGCGACCGCATCGAAGTGTTCCTCATTCCATTCAAACTCCGAACGATGATGGAGGGCTATCGTTGCCAGCAATGCGACCGAAAGCAGAATCGGGTCCGCCTTTCTTCTGTCGACGACAGAGATCGCGAGCCCGGCACACTCTTCACTGGCATACTTAGAGCGCTCGGGTGTGAATTTCCGGGGAGAAAGCGAGAATCCCTCGAGCCATCGCGCACCGATTTCCTTTACGATATCCGGGTTCAGCCATGGTGCGCCTATCAAGCCGAACGGCGAAGAAGTGCCGCGTCCCTCCGAGATGTTTGTTCCCTCAAACAGGCACGTTCCCGCGTACAGAAATGCGGTTTCCGGCGAGCGGATGGCCGGCGATGGCGGTCGCCACGGCAGACGCAAATCGGAAAACAAAAGCTGCCGCCGCCATCCTTGCATTCGAATCACAGCGAGGTCGGCGCCGATCTCGAAAGATTGATTGAAGAGCAGCGCAAGCTCGCCTATTGTCATGCCGTATTGAAGCGGGATGGGATACATACCCAGAAAACTCGCAAAGCGTGGGTCAAGCACGGGACCTTGAACATGTATGCCCCCGAGTGGATTCGGGCGGTCAAGCACGACAAATAGTTTCCCGAAAAGAGCCGCTGACTGCATTGCAAGGGCCATCGTCCAGATGTACGTATAGCATCGAACGCCGACATCCTGCATATCGAACACGATGGCGTCGAGGTCGCTCACCATGTTCGCAGTCGGCTGGCGCGTTTCGCCGTAAAGGCTGTAAACGGGAAGTCCGGTGGCCGGGTCTATGGAGTCTGAGAGTTTCGCTCCGGCCTCGCTCGCGGCATCGTACCCATGCTCCGGTGAAAATAGGCATTGGAGGCTGATGCCGGCATTGAGTAGGGCCGCCGCTGCCGCGGTCCCGTGTTCGTTCGTGCTGGCCGAGTTCGCAATCAGGCCGACGCGGGCTCCGTCGAGAATGCCTCGCTCGGATTCCAGCAAATGGGTGATTCCCAGCTTGAGCACCTCGGGCGAATCATTCATACAGTTTCTTGATCGTGGCTCCGGAATAATAGTGCGTGAGAATCTCGTCGTACGTGAACCCTCGCAAAGCCATCCCCTCGGCCCCGGCTTGGCACATGCCGACACCATGACCCCATCCGCCGCCATAGAACGTGAACGAGGTTGCCTTCCCCGAGGAGGATTTGTTGGCATCAACGATGAACATCGAACTTTTGAGGCCTCCGAGCACGCGCCGAATTTCCAGTTCCTTCGTAATTATGACTGAATCCCGAGACCCGGTAATCTTTACCTGGAGCGCGCGTCCCGAAACGCCGCGCCGCAGAACTTTTATGTCTCTTACCGTTCCAACCCGGTAATGGCAATTAACTGCGTCAGTCATCTGTTCCGCGCTGAATCTGACTTTCCAGCGAAACTTCCCAGGCTCGACAACGCGCGGGTCACCACAGTAAGCGCGCGGAGTCTCCTTAAGCCACTCGCTCAGTTGGGACGAAGTCATTGGAAACCGGAACGAATCGGGATTACCGCACAGGTCCGACACTCCTCTGAGCGCTTCATGCGGGCGTGATGACCATACCGTGTCGTTATGCTCGGTATGACCGCCGCAGTTCGCGCTGTAGACCGCGTCCACCAGATTGCCGCCCGAGATGAGCACCTGGCCCCGGGTAGCCCTTACGGCGGCGTCGGTGCGCGGGGTGTTCCGCGTGAGTCCGCCGAACTCCTGACAATGTTGTGAGGCGCAAAAGTCATAAGGGTCGAACACGTGTTGGACTCCCAGCTTCGCCAACGCCTCGGTCCGAGCCGCGACAGCCTGTGCTTTCAGGGCTTCGTCGGGCGCGGTCAGCCTGATTTCGACCGGCACGACTCCCTCCACATATTCTTCCAGACCAACTTCATTGATCGCGCTGAGTTTCCCGTACTTGTCCACGAGAATCTCTATCGGCCCGTTGTAGCTTCTGTCCTCGCACTTGCCGCTGCTCCAGAATCCATGCCCGAAGGGGACATCGGAGATCCTTATTGGAGCTTTGCTCGTCAGGGTCGCGCGGGAGTCGGCATAGGCTCGCGGAGCGCCGGAAGCATCAACGAGTTCTATATTCCCGCGGGGATTTATCACGCTCTCATCGATCACCCAGCACGAAACTCCGCGTGCAACCATTTTCTGCTGGAACGCTTCGGCGTCTCGCTTCTCCTTGAAACTGCCGAGGGCGACCCAGTAAACGGTTGTGTCAGTTACCGTACCGTTCGCCTGGAGAAGCGGGCCGCCTGCCTTGATAAGCCGGACGGTATAGCCTTCTTGCTTCCACTTTTCCGCGAGCGCAACAGCATTTTCGTACTCATTTGCCGGAAATGTGGCGATTCCCACCGGATACATTCGCACTGAGACGCGCGCGCTCCGCGCCTTGAGCTGGATCGACGAGCCGGGGTCAATCTTCAGGACATTGCCGCCGAACGCAACAGCCATTTCCCTCTCGCTCTCAAGCGTGATGGAAAGAGTGTCTCCGAGTATCTGCACCTTCACCGTCGGTTCCTCATATGCCTTTCTTGGTTCGAGCTTCTTTGGCTCGATGACAGGGATATCTGGGGTACCGGGTTCGAGTTCGCTGTCGGGCTGCAATCGCTCTGCCGTTTCCCCTTCCTCCCATTCCCGCGAACGGGTCGCCGGAGCCGTGCACGGAGCGCTCTCGATGCTCGGACAGACAAGCGGGGCGGGACTCTTTGCCTCAAGGGCTGTTGGCGAATGCGGCTGCGACACCTCATCCGGCTTCGGCCGGCTCGCGCAGGAGGTGTTGATAAGCAGGAGGCCGCTTGCCAGCAAGCCGATGATAAGGTTTTTTCGTCTGAATAAGCGATAACACATCAATGTACGGTTCTCCAATCCTTTGTTACCCCTTCAGCGCTCCCATTCTGACCCCTCTGATGAACGCCCGCTGGAACACGAGGAATATCCCGAACATCGGTAGTGATGCGACGGCAGCGCCGGCCATCAGCAGGCCGTAATCAAGCGCCTGCTTGTCTTGCAGCGTTGCGAGTCCGACCGTGAGCGTGTACGTGTGCGCGCTGTTCAGCACCAGGAGCGGCCAGAGAAAGGAATTCCAGTTCGAGATGAACAGAAATATCGCCAGCACTGCGAGCGCCGGAGCGGATACCGGCAGGATGATGCGCAAGAACGTCTGAAATTCGCCGCACCCGTCAATCCGTGCCGCTTCCTCGAGCGACGACGGAATGGTCAGCATGTATTGCCTCATAAAGAAGATGCCGAACGGGCCCGCCAATCCCGGCAGTATCGCTGCCCACAGCGTATCCACAAGGTGCAGTCGCACCATCATGATGTATAACGGCACGATCAATATCTGAACCGGCACCATCATGGTGCCGATAATCAGCCAGAAGAGGATTCGGCCTCCGGGGAACTTTTTCCGCGCAAAGGCATATCCTGCCATGCTGTCGAACAGTAACTGGCCGATTGTTATCGCTGCACAGATGATGAAGGAGTTGAGCGTCCACCGCACGATGGGCGCGTTCGAGAGAAGCTGCACATAGTTCAGCAGCGTGAATTCTCGATGAATGAGCACCGGCGGCACGGCGTTCAAGTCCTCGGCAGGACAGAATGATGTATAGAACATCCAGACCATCGGGAAGATGGACACGACGGCCCCCAATACCAAGAGCGCTATGAGAAGTCCGTGCGATCTGCGTTTCACCGTGCTCTCATGCCTCCGTATAGCGACAACAGTTGACCACGCAAGCACATCAGTATTGTACCTCCGACCTGAGAAAGCGATATTGCACGATGGAGGCCAGCATGATTACGCCAAAAAGAATGAACGACATCGCGGATGCGGCGCCGAACTCGAAATCACGGATGGCCGTCGTATATATTCTGTGAACGATCACCTCGGTCGCATATCCCGGCCCGCCGTCCGTAAGAATGAATACCTGCGCGAACACCTGAAATGCCGCAATGGTTATCGTCAGGGCGATAAAGAGGGTCGTCGGCCTCAGCAAGGGGACGGTTACGTGCCACCATTTTCTCACCGGTCCGGCGCCATCAATCTCAGCGGCATCGAATAACGATGTCGGAATTGCGTCGAGTGCGGCGAGATATATGAGTATAGGGCCGCCGGGCGGACGCGCGACGCTCGTGAGAATGATGCTCCACAGTGCCACGCCCGGGTCGGTGAGCCACCGAATCCCTGGCAAGCCGAAAAAGCCCAGCGCGGTGTTGAACAATCCGAAGCTCTCGTTGAACAACCATCGCCACACCATTGCAATCACCAGAACCGACGCAACGCCGGGGAGATAGTATGCGCCCCGGAAAAGAGCGCGAGCTCGGTCTGACAGTGGGTAGATGAAGCTGGCCACGACGAGCGCCGAGAACGTGTTGACGGGAACAACCACGGCGGCATACACAAGTGTATTGAAAGCCGCCTTCATGAAAACCGGCTCGCGCAGGACGGATTTCAGATTCTCCAATCCCGTCCACGCGGGAGAAACGCCCGCGAGGGAATAATTCTGAAAGGCCAGCAGCATAACCCAACACAGCGGGAAGAGAAGAAAAATCAGGAAGACTATTACTGCCGGACAGAGAAACAACCATGCGAAAGCCAGGGCAGCGCTGCTCTTGCGGGCGACAACCGCCGCACTGACGAAGAGGAGCCCTCCGATCAGAAGTGTCGCCGACACCAATACGAGCGTGCCGCTCTGCCGTGCGCTAGCCGATTCCGATGGGGGTTGTTCTTTTGCTTGCTCCAGTATCTTCCCGACTTGTGATGTGCCGTCCGATATGGCCGTCTCCACCGATTTCTCGCCCAATAGCGCCAGTTGAAACTCACGTTGCAGTTTCTCGTCGATTCTCGCCCACAGACGGTGTCGGGGAACTGTTTGTCCGGACGTGATTATCTCCTGAGCCTGTACCATCAATTCATCGTCCGGATAAATATTCCCTGTGGATTTTCTCGACGGGAATACGCCGTAATGAGCAAGGTCTGTCTGTGCTTCCGGTCGGGTCAGGAATCGGGCAAGTTCCATGCACAGCTCACGCTTGTCCTCATCACGTTGGCGCAGAATCATAAAACCCGCCGTGCCGATGAAGGCGCTCGCCCGCTCGACGGAGCGCGCCCCGGCCGGCGCAGGATATGGAAGCACGGCAAATCTGAATCCGGGCATCGTGCGCAGCTTCGGGATCGCCCATATTCCCCACGGAGCCATGGCTATGTCACGGTGATTCGCAAAACGCTGCCAGAGCGCTTCCGTGTCCCATCCCGCGCATTGAACCGGCGCAACGTGTTCGCGGTGGATGAGTTCGGCAAGGCGCCGCAGGCTGGCTTCAGCGGTTCCGTTTCGGTCGTTCTCGAACAATGAATGGTTCAGAGGGAGCCGGACACCGTCGGGGTACAGAAACGGCCACACGGAGGTATCGCCGGGCCGGACGAGAAAGCCAAATCCATAGACATTGGGTGCGCCGTCGCTGTCCAAATCGCGTGTGAGTCGTCGTGCGCTCTCGAGAAACGTGTTGTCGTCCCATGTGGCATCAGGGACGGGCACTCCGGCCTGCGCAAACAGGTCAAGATTGAGAAACATGACGCTGCCGGTAAGATACCAGGGCCAGCCATAGATTCTCTCCTGATACCTGAAGGCGTCAAGGGCCGGAGGAAAGAAATCCTCCCTCTCTTCGAGCGTCATGTATTCATCTGCCGGCTCGACGAGGCCGCGTTCAACTAATTCGACGGGCAGCATGCCGGTTATCATATCCGGGCCAACGCGTGCCGCAATGGCAATCCTCTTTTTGTCTTCACCGCGTTCCCACGTGAGCTCGGTCAACTCGACGGAGACGCCGGGATGCGTTGCCTCAAAGGCCGCAATCTGCCGTTTCATCCACGCGAATCTGTCGATTGAATCCGCAGTTTCCCGCCAGCGGGGGAATTCCCAGAGTTTTATGGTTTGCGGTCTCTGCTTGGGGCCGCCGCAGCCGAAGACGGTAGCAACGAGGAAAAGGAACAACACTACGACAAGGGTGCACGACAGGAAAGTAGAAGTGTCCAGCGAGCCTTGTAGGGGTCGTTCGCGAACGACCCCTACAGAAAACCGCCCGGACTCAAAACCCACCTTTGTGTTGTGCATCCGTGCGACAAGAAAGGTTTGACACAGGTTCCGGAGGCGGGTCATCGGGCGGGGAAAGTGTTGGAAGCCGTTGGAATACCGCATGACCTGCGACATCAGAGGATCTTAGTTACCATCTCTTCACGGATGAAGATCGAGCCGTTCTCAAATTTCAGCCTTATCCCCGTAGGCATTTTTTCGTACGCCTTCCCGCGCATCGTATTTCCGTTCTTGAGGTAGACGGTCACATAGTCCTTGGAAGGCGTGGGAGATGCAGGGCGGGGAGAAGATACCGTCACTTCCACCTCAAACTCCTCAACAACCTGAACGTCCGGAAGGTATTCCATGCTTGGCTTCTTGTTCAGGGCCACCTTCAGCTTTACGGGAGAAGGATTGCTCTTGTATCGGTCGTAGTAATTCAAAACCTTTGGGACATACGCTTTTGTTTCTTTGAAGGGTGGAACGCCTCCATAGCGGAGCACATTTCCCGGTCCCGCGTTATATGCCGCGAGCGCAAGTCGCTCGTCGTTGTTGAACAACTCCAGCATGCGGGCCAGATACTGCACTCCGCCCGCAACGTTCTGGACGGGGTCAAAAATGTCATCAACCTGCATCTCAAGCGCCGTTGACGGCATGAGCTGCATCAGCCCTCTGGCGCCTGCGCTCGAGACGGCATAGGGGTCGAAATCGGACTCGGCCTTGATCACCGCCTTGACGAGGGCCGGCGAAACCTTGTATTCGCGCGCATAAATCCTGATAATTTCATCAAGGTCGAATACCTCGACCTGCGGTTCACCCTTGATAGTCTTGACGACCTGATCCTTCTTGATCTTCCTTATTGGCTCGAAGTTCAGGAGCACATAATCGGGGCCCAAATCCTTTACCTTGCTCGTGAGCAAGAGCAGACCCGAATTGTGCTGGTACACAAAGATGTCGGGCGGCTTTCCATGCTTTCCGTAGAGCGAACGAGGCAACTGCCGCCTCTCGAACGACTCCTCATTCTCCTTCTCCGGATGCGCTGCCACATACTCATCACACGTTCGCTTGCTGTTTGACACACTCGCGGAATGCGGGTCAACGTCCTTGGCGAGGTCGAATATCATCGTCGTCTCGGCGTTGCAGGGAAGGTCAAAAAACTCGGTGCCAACAAAGGTCGGAGTAAGCGGCACTCGTCTGCCTTCCCGCTTGAGCGATTCCAGAGCCGCATATATATCATCAAGGTATGCTTTCTGTGATGAATATCGTATCTGATCCAGGTAGTAATTAACTCGCTGCGGCGAGGGGATCGCCTTGGGTGAAGGCTTGTTGGAAAGGACGGTCGTCCATATGTTTGCCACGGCCTCGACTGCGCGCTTGAACGACGGATTGACAATGTCGCTCTTGCATGCGACGTATCCCTGGCCGGCAAGATATCTGCTCTTGACATGATTCTGCGAGCTTCTTGCCTCTCGCGATATGCGTTCTGCGTAGCTATCAGGATACGTCAGTGAGGTCGTGGAAATAGTGCCGACTCTGAACGAGCCGACGTCAGAATCGATATCACTTTCGAATTTCGCTTGAAGTACCTTATCGGAAGGGTCGGGCGAACACGCGAACGGCAGTGCCGAGTCGGCTACAACGAGACCGAGAGCCCCGAGCCGGTAGGCAAAATAGTGCGTCAGGTCCGCTCCTTCGTGGGGGATGAGCATCAACGTCTTGACGTCAGTCGCTATCTGTGAATTTGAACCGGCTTGAGAGGTCTGAACGGTTTCCTCGAGGTCGCCCCGGGTCGCTCCCTCGATGAGGTCTTCTTTATAAAGGATGATGTCGCCCCGGTACTGACTTGACAGCGCCTCAAGCGCGAGCTCCGCGATTCTGGCATGAGCGCGTTCACCCCAGGCAACCGCATGGTCAGGCAACAGCAAAGTCACTCCCACGGCGAATGTAGAGAGCAGAAACCGCCGCCTTCCGAGGCAGGATTGGACGTTGCCGAGCGTTTGTGCAAGCAAGCTGAACATGCTACTGCAGCACGTGCCCTTCTGAGGCGGTGACGGCCGTCATCTTTGTCGGGCCGCCGCCTACCTCTATCGTCGCAAGTGTCTCGAGACTTTCTGCGCTCAAGACGGAGATTGTTCCCTCAAAGCGGTTTGCTACGTAAATGCGCTTGCCGTCGGGACTGACGACGACTCCGCTCGGGCCTCTGCCCAAGGGGACCTCGCGGATGACGGAGAGTGTGGGCGCGTCGATAACCGAAAGCGTTTCTGAGAGGAAATTCACACAATAGAGCTGCTTGCCGTCGGGGGATATCGCTAGCGCTTCCGGCCGGTCTCCGACATCTGCGGAAGAGATAATGTCAGAATCAATCCCGAGTGCCGAGATGGTGTCGTCAATCGAATCCGCAATGTATAGCGTTGATCCGTCCCGACTGAGCGCGGCAGCAACAGGGGAGCGACCGGTTGCGCGTGTTGCTACCTGCTTCGTCGGTGTGTCAATGATCGATATTGTGCCGGAGTATCTGTTCAAGCAATACAGCCGATTTCCGTCGGGCGAGAGCACGAGCGCTATCGGGCCGTCACCGACGGCGATTGTTGCCACGACCTCTGCCTCCGGCATGCTGACAACGGATATGCTCGAGCCTTCATCGTTCGCGACGTAAACCTCGCGACCCCCCGGATGCACCGCGACTGCACGTGGATACATGCCGACGGGAACCCTCGCGGTGATTTCTCCCGCAGTCGCGTCAATCACGAATAGCGAATTGTCATACCGTATGGTCACGTACAGATACTTGCCCGCGGGGTCCACGGCCACTCCTTCGGGCCTGTCCTTGAGCTGCACACGAGCAGCAATCTTGTTCGTCTGCGTATCCAGCGCACAGATTTCATGGGTGTCCTCATTCACGAAGAGGGTGTTCACAGAGCCCAACGGCATTTCACCCACTTTCGCCCCTGCGGCTTTCGCCTTTCCTTCAAGCGGTGAAACGAGCCGCGCTATCTGCGCACCAGGAGTTCTCGATGTCTCGGAGGAAGTCACATCGTCGGCGGACGAAGGTATCACCGATGTGCTCGGTTCTATCATAGGGCCTGCCTCTGGTGGTTGCTCGCTGGATGCGGGGGATGTTTCCTTTTCCGTCCCTGTCACTGTGCCAGGAAGGATTGACATACCAGTCTCCGACGAAGCCGCTTTCGCAACGGGCGTGGTCTCCGGGCTCTCGTTCTCAGCGCGCTCAGGCTGAGGTTGAGCAACCTTCGTGTCCGTCGCTGCCGGTTCTTGCGCTTCCTTGGGCGCACGTGCCGCCTCTCTGTCTCGAATGGAATCATCAAGAATGGGCGAGGGTTCCTCCACCGGTTTGGCCGATGCAAGGTCTTTCATCTGTGGGGCAGGAGCAACAGGTGGCCTGACCTCTGACATCTCTGGCTCTGAAACCGCAACATTCATTGACGCAGGAATCATCTGTATGTGATTCGAACCGCCAACGGCGACAAGAATTGCATCCGCGCCCGGCGCCACTGCGACCTCGGTTGGTCCTGGCCCTACGGGAATTTCAGAATATTGAGCTGAATCAATCTCCACTGCACCGAGGCTGTTGCTTCCTCTGTTGACTACGTATACCTTCTTGCCGTCAGGACTCACTTTGACCGCGATTGGGTGGCTGCCGACAGTGATTTCGCGCACAACAGCCAGTGTGTTCGTATCCACAGACAGCAACTTGCCCGAATCATAGTCCACAGCGAAGAGATGCTTTCCGTCGGGAGAGAGAGCGAGGGCGCGCGGGAACCCTCCCGTTTCGATGGTTTTCAGAAGCTCGCCCGTGGTCGCATTTATGACAAGAATAGCGCCTTTTTCCCGAACGGAAACGTAGAGAAGACTGCCGTCCGCCGATATGGCGATTCCATGAGGGTAATCCCCCAAGGGGAAGGTTTTCATCGCCTGATAGGTTTTGGTATCGACCACCGACACATCCCGTCCCATGAGATTGCCGACATACAGCTTGGTATCATCGGGCGTGAGCGCAGTAACGATTGGGCTGCTGCCCACAGAGACCTTCGATATGACGGCATCAGTCTGTGGGTCAAGAAACCAGACGTCGCCGGAGAAGAAATGGGTCACTGAGAGAAAGGAGTTATCGCTCGCAATTTCGAGCGAAATGGGCCCATCGCCCACGGGAATATCCGCTATCTTCTCGTTCTTTCCTCTGTCAATGACGCTGAGCTTGTCTGCGCCGAAGTTGGCCACGTAAGCGTATGCGCCGTCACGCGTGACGACGACATCGCGAGGGTCATTGAGAACAGTCACGGCGGGGTGAGACGAACCGGCTGGCGCGATTTCTGCGCCTGATGAGACTGGGCCGCTCGCCAGCAGCGCAACAAGCAGTGCCCATCTGAAACGCTGTCTGATGCATTCCCATCTACGAGGCATGCGATTTTGCCCTCGATTCGACACGTTCAAACGACGTAGGGAGCGAAGATTATTTCGCAACGATGTTCACCAATTTCTTGGGAACAACAATGATCTTCTCGACATTCCTCGTATCGATGTGACTAAGCACCTTTGAGTCATCCAGGGCCGCCTTCTTCAGTTCGTCTTCGCTGCAATCGGCGGAAACGGTCACGCGGCTGCGCACCTTGCCGTTCACCTGAACGACGATGACCATCTCTTCAGCCTTGATTGCGGCTTTATCGTAGGGGGGCCAGGGCTCGTGCAACAATGTGTCGGAATGCCCGAGCCTTGACCACAGTTCTTCACAGATATGGGGCGCCATGGGGTACAGCAGCGCGACTAGCTTCTCGAACGCCTCCATCAGCACGGGCGGTCTCACTTGCTCGAGGTCGGCGGTATACATCCCGTTGACCATCTCCATGAGAGCGCTGATAGCGGTATTGAAATGGAATCGCTCCTCGATGTCTTCGGTAACCTTCCTGGTAGTGGAGTGAGTGATTCGTCTGAGTTCGCGTTCCGTATCGTTCAGGCTCGAGGGAAGCGGGCCGTCACTTCCTCGGACGCGCTCCAGATGCTGATGCACCAGCCTCCACACGCGCCCCAGGAATCGGTACGCGCCTTCGACGGCTCGGTCATTCCATTCGGCATCCTTGTCCGGCGGGCCGATGAACAGCGTATATATCCTCACCGTATCGGCGCCATACTTCTCGATGAGCTCATCCGGCGAGACGACATTCCCTTTGGACTTCGACATCTTGGCGCCGTCTTTGATTATCATTCCCTGCGTGAACAGGTTCTGGAACGGTTCGTGAAACGTGATGAGGCCGAGGTCGCGCAAAACCTTCGTGAAAAACCGCGAATAGAGCAGGTGGAGGATCGCGTGCTCGATGCCGCCGATATACTGGTCCACCGGCAGCCACTTGTTCACAAGGTCCGAGTCGAAAACCCGGTTCTCATCGTGCGGCGACAGATAGCGCATGTAATACCAGCTCGAGTCGACGAACGTATCCATCGTGTCGGTATCGCGCTTCGCGGGCCGCCCGCATGTTGGGCATGTGGTGTTCACAAATTCCGGGCACCGCGCGAGCGGTGACTCGCCCGTTGGCCTGAATTCGACGGTTTCGGGCAGATAGACGGGGAGGTCTTTCTCGGGCACCGACACCATGCCGCAGTTCTCGCAGTAAACGATGGGAATGGGCGCGCCCCAATACCGCTGGCGCGAGATAAGCCAGTCGCGCAGGCGGTAATTCACGGTCCGTTTGCCGATTCCTTCCCGCTCCATCCATATGCCGATTTTCTCGATGGCCTCACGGCTCGGCGTGTCATTGAACGTGCCGGAGTTCACGAGGAACCCTTCGTCTTCGTAGGCCGCTGTCATGGTATCCTCATGGAGACTTCCGTCGGCCTTCTGGATGACCACCCGGATAGACAATCCGTATTTCTTGGCAAAATCAAAGTCGCGCTGGTCGTGCGCGGGAACAGCCATCACGGCGCCCGTACCGTATTCCATCAGCGCGTAGTTGGCAATCCACAGCGGCACCCGCTCGCCGTTCACCGGATTGATGATGTGTTTCCCGATGAACATCCCTTCCTTTACAAGCTCGGCGGAGGTTCGTTTGATGCGGTCAATCCGCCGGCATCGCTCGACAAAATCGGTTACTTCCCTTTCAATCGACGTGCCCTTCGTCAGCCTCTCAACGAGAGGATGCTCAGGAGCGAGAACAAGATAGGTGACGCCGAACACGGTGTCGGGTCGCGTGGTGTAGCACGGGACGGCCTCGCCGGTTCCGGCCAGACGAAAATCAATAGTCACGCCATAGCTCTTGCCGATCCAGTTCGTCTGCATGGCCTTGACGCGTTCAGGCCAATCACCGAGCCGGCTCATGTCAAGGAGCTCTTCGGCATAATCGGTAATCTTGAAGAACCACTGCTCGAGGTCGCGCGTGGTGACGCCTGAGCCGCACCGCTCACACTCGCCATTTATTACCTGCTCGTTCGCAAGCACCGTGGCGCACGACGGGCACCAGTTCACCGCCGCTCGCTTCTTGTATGCAAGGCCCTTCTTATAGAATTGCAGGAACAGCCACTGCGTCCACTTGCAATACAGCGGCTCGCATGAGGCGAATTCGCGGTCCCAATCGTATTCGGCGCCCCATTGCCCAAGCTGCCGCTTCATTCGATGGATGTTGTTCCACGTGCTTACCTTGGGGTGAATGTTCTGCTTGATGGCGGCGTTCTCGGCCGGCAGCCCGAAGGCATCCCAACCCATTGGGGCCAGGACATTGAAACCCTTCATCATTTTGTAGCGTGCGAGCACATCACCGATGATGTAATTCCGGCCATGGCCCACATGGAGCTCCGCCGACGGGTAGGGAAACATCATGAGGCAGTAGAATGGGGGTTTTGGCGAGCCCTCATGCATCTTGAAAAGCTTATTCTCCCGCCAATGCTTCTGCCATTTCGGCTCTATGTTCTTAAAATCGTACTCTGCGTTCATCGGATATTCTTCCCCAAACCCATGACACGCGCACACATGCGCGAAACAATGCTCTTCTAGCCCCTTAATTTACCATATTTGCAGACTTTCTGCAACAAAACCTGTGAACGGGTAGCGACATAAAATGTCATCCAACCGGATACGATGTTATAATTATCAGCAGATGCAAGTGATGTGCTGATCATATTCCTCGCACCCGTCCCCGAAGAGGTGATACTTTCATGCGCAAGCTGGACGACACGAACGCAATTGCTGTCGCGGAGGGCATCTGGTGGGTAGGCTTCGCGGATTACGAGGCGGGTTTCTCAAACAATCCCTACCTCCTCGTGGATGGGGACGAAGCAGTCCTATTTGATCCGGGCCCGGGCCACCCGCTCTTTAGAGACCTGATACTGCAGAAAATCGAGCAAGTAACCGCCCCCGAGCGAATACGGTACATCGTTGTTCACCATCAGGACCCCGACCTCTGCGGCTTGATTCCGTTCATCGAGAACATACTTCATCCCGACCTCGTCATTATGACCCATCCGAGGACAACCCTGTTCATCCCTTACTACGGAGTGAGAAAAGGAGTGCTGCCCCTGGGCGACGGTGATGTGCTCGAGCTGAAATCAGGCAGGCGAATAACCTTCTTCCATGCGCCCTATTTGCACTTCGCCGGAAACATCATGAGCTATGACAATCAGACAGCCTCCCTCTTTTCGGGCGATGTCTTCGCGGTATTCAACAGGGAATGGAGCCTCTATGCTGATGAATCATACATCGATCTCGCCCGGAACTTCATCGAGCACTACATCGCTGCCAAGGAGCCCGTTACATATGCGTATGAGAAAATCAAGGACCTGAAGATCGACCGGATACTGCCTCAGCATGGCGGCATCATCGAGAGCAATATCGAGAAGTTTTTGGATATGTTGAGGACTGTCGAGCCCGGCCAGTTGCTCACAGAGCTGAAGGCAAAGCCCTCCGCTAAGGAGACGAACGAGCTTTTCATGACGGGGAAGCTCTGGCTGCAACACTGGCTCAAGAAAGAAGTGGAAGCTGACACATTGAATGACCTTATGAGCAGAGCAATGGATGAAGGACCGTCAACGGTGACGCTCTTGGTAGACAGCATATCGAAGAAGGCTAATCAACTGGGCGTCGCCAATCCGCTCACATACAGCCAGGTGCACAAGTGGAATGATATCTGGTCGGCACGGACAACACAAATCCTCGACTCGATTCGGAGGCGATTTCTATCGCGCCAATATGGGATGCGGTTCGGGGTCGACGCCGATGTCGCAAGCGTCCTCGAACAAGGGCTTCAGGCGTTCAAGACCAATGTCTCAGTTATGTTCATCGACATTCGAGGATTCACGATATGGAGCGCAGAGAAACCGCCCGACCAGGTGGTGGGAATGCTCAACCGGCAGCACGAATTAATGACGCGAATCATCACCTCGAGCGGCGGCAGGGTGAACAAGATCATGGGCGACGGAATGCTTGCCTATTTCCCCGAGAATAAGTTGGCCGACTGCGCAAACGCAACGATGAAAATCCATGAGGACATCGCCCGTAACAACCTCTTACCGGTCGGCATTGGCTGCGATTTCGGGGAGGTAATCATGGGTGATATCGGACAGGAACTCAGGCTTGATTACACGCTCATCGGCGCCACCGTCAACTCCGCCGCGCGCATGTGCAGCACCGCCGACAAAGGCCAAACCGTGTTCACGAGCAGATTCTTCGAGAAATTGCCCGATGACACGAAGACAAGCATTACGAACACGCACACTCCCCAGCACATCAAAGTCAAGCTAAAGCCCAAAGACCCCGAACTCGACGCCGTGCTGCTTGGAATCAGACCTTGAAATATGACATAAGGAATACATCTAGTGTTGAGGTCCGTTTCCCTTGCCTCCTTAAGTCAAATTTCAAGACCTGACCCCAAGAATGGCATTGGTCGTCAGCCTCCCCTCGCGCACACCCTCAAACTCCACCTTCCTCCGCCGCTCCTTCGCACTCATCACCAAATGTCCTTCCATCCTCACCTCCTCGTTCCAAGGAGGCAGTATAGAGGACATTTCTATCCGGCGAACAAGAGGACATTATCATCCGGCGACGACACCCAAAGTCATGCGTCGTTGATTTTCCGCATTGACACCTGATAGAATACCGGCGCTCTTTCTGACGGGCAGGTGAAAACATCGGCGGAGGCAAAGGAATGGCACGCACCGCAAACCGCAAGCTGGTTCTCGGAGTCGATGTAGGCACGGGAAGCGTGCGCGCGGGAGTGTTCACGCTCCAAGGGAAAATGCTCGGGACGGGCGAATGCCCAATCGATATTTTCCGTCCGAAGCCCGATTTCGTTGAGCAATCCTCCAAAAACATATGGGACGCCGCCGGGCGTGCTATCCGCCAGTGTCTGCGAAGTGCCTCAGCCAAGCCTGCGGACGTTATCGGCCTCAGCTTTGACGCCACCTGTTCGCTCGTCGCTCTCGATAGAGACGCCAAACCAATCACCGTTTCCCCCACCGGCAAGGCCAATCAGAATATCATCGTCTGGATGGACCATCGCGCAACCGACCAGGCCGACAGGATCAACTCGACGCGACATCGGGTGCTCAGGTATGTCGGCGGTAAGCTCTCGCCCGAGCAGGAGCCGCCGAAGCTTCTCTGGATTAAAGAGAACCTGCCACGCACATGGTGCGATGCCGGAAAATTCTTCGACCTGGCTGATTTCATGGTCTATGCGGCAAGCGGCGTCGATATCAGGAGCCTCTGCACTGTCGTGTGCAAGTGGACCTACCTCGGCCATGAGCGGAAGTATGGTCGTTGGGATATGTCGTTCTTCAAACAAGTGGGGCTTGAAGATTTGTTTGAAGGGGACAAGGTCGGCTCGGTTGTCCGACCAATGGGCACCTATGCGGGACCGCTGGCAGAGCGAGCAGCAAAATCGCTCGGCCTGTCCCCCGGCATTGCGGTCGGTGTGGGAATCATTGACGCTCATGCCGGCGGAGTGGGCGTGCTCGGTCCGGCGCTGAAGCAGGGCGGGGGAGAGGCGGGTTCGCTCACAGACGTGCTTGCTCTCATCGGCGGCACTTCCTCCTGCCACATGGCCACAACGGCAAGGCCCGTGTTCGTTAAGGGCGTGTGGGGACCGTATTACGGCGCGATGATTCCGGGGATGTGGCTGCTCGAGGGCGGCCAGAGCGCGACGGGTTCGCTCGTCGACCACGTGATAGCCGACAGCGCAGTCGGAGTGCAACTCGCTTCCATCGCGAAGAAAGGGGGCAGCACACCGTACGAGATTCTGAACGTGGTGGTTGGGCGAATCAAAAAGCGTGATCAGAAGGGGCCGGAGATAACAAAAAACCTCCATGTGCTGCCGTACTATCACGGCAATCGCTCGCCGCATGCCGACCCATACGCGCGCGGGATGGTGGACGGCCTCTCGCTTGACCGCTCCCTCGAAAACCTCGCGCTCCGCTACTACGCAACTGTTCAAGCCATTGCATACGGCACCCGAAATATCATCGAATCGCTCAACGCGAAGGGGCTTTCCATCAAGAGAATCCATGCATGTGGCGGCGGCACGAAGAACTCGCTCTGGCTGCAGGAACACGCCGACATTACCGGCTGTGATATCATGTTGCCGCGTGAGCCGGAGGCCATGCTCTTGGGAACTGCAATTCTCGCGGCAGTCGCCGCAGGCGCATACCCATCCGTGACCGAGGCCATGGCCGCCATGGGTCACAGCGGGAAAACCGTCAAGGCCGATTCATCCACGAGCGCATATCACGACGCAAAGTATTCGATATTTCACAAGATGTACGCGTACCAGCTTGCACATCGCAAGCTTATGGCGGGTTTTTAGGCGGAGAATACAGGCACAGTGATTGTGTCTCACGATTCTGCATGCAATGTCGGCGCGTTACGTGCCGTGCCCCCACGGCCCGAAGAATCGGGCTTTCTTATAGTAGGGGCTCATGGCCGTGCGCCCCTACAAGGACAACTGTGGGACGGATTTAAAGCAACGTACCAGCAGAAGGGACCGCATCTAAGCCTATGTCCGACGATAACATATCAAAACACATAATCCGCAGTGCATATTTGGTCCGTGCGTCGGGAAAAATGAAAAAGGTCGCGGCCGAAATTGCCAAACGAAAAATAGGCTGCGCGGTCGTTGTCGACAAGCGCAAGCCGGTGGGCATTGTGAGCGAGAGTGATATCGTGCGGTTCATCGCAAAGAAGAGGCTCACAAATTCTACCCTCGTGAAAGCCGCAATGAGTTCGCCGGTCTGTTCCATCACGCAGGGAACGCCACTGGATAGCGCCGCAAAGCTTGCGCGCGATAAGGGATTTAGACATTTTCCGGTTGTCAACAACCGCGGTGAACTCGTGGGAGTGATGACGAAATCGGACATCATGAGCGCGGTGGAGGAGTCAACACGCAGCTATGTGCGCGACCTCGAAGCCCGCATGGAGAGGACCTCCAGACGCATGGCCAGGCTCATCATGACGGACGAACTCACCGGCATCTATAATCGGCGCTATCTGAAAGGGAGGCTCAAGGAGGAGTTTGACAGGGCGAAAAGATATTCGTTCTCGATATCCTGTCTCATGATAGACATCGACCACTTCAAGGGCATCAACGATGAATATGGGCATCCGGCAGGCGATGTGGTGCTCAAGCGACTGGCCAAGCTGCTCGTTCGCGCCCTGCGGCGCGGAGACGTGTGCGCGCGCATCGGAGGAGAAGAGTTCTTCGTTCTCATGCCGCACACAATGCTGTCGGGCGCCTTCATTGTCGCCAGCCGGTTGCGGGCGGCCGTCGAGGAAGCCGTGTTCAGATACGGGCATAAACAGATGCACATTACGCTGAGCATCGGCATCTGCAACATGCCGGCACACGGGCCCGAGAGCGCAAACGACTTCCTCCGCATGGCTGACGACGCGCTCTATGCCGCCAAGCGCAAGGGTCGGAACAGAGTCGAGACGTACGAGCCATCTCGCAGTCAATCGAAACCCGTTGAAGTTTCATGATGCGCTGGCTGTGTCCGACTGGCGCCTCGATTGACAGATGCCTGAAAGAATCGTGGTGACAAGATGACGGGGGGAATGCTATAATTTCAAAAGGAGAGGGAGGAGAAAGCGACAAATGGGCCCGGTAGCTCTTCAAGGGAGTGCGTATGAAAGAGGAACACAAGGAAGAGCAAAGCCGCTATACCGTCGGCTTTTTCCTGCTCGTTCTCATCCTGCTTGCTTCAGTGCTGGCCGTAACCCTTAAGTCGTTTATCGTATGGCTCAGCCAGTGAGATGCTGAAGCAAGGATCGTTTATCTGAACGATAATTAAAGTCCGACACCACATGATGCTGTAGGTGCGAATTTATTCGCAGCATTTGCAGCTTTTTTGAGAGCCACCGCGTCGAATAAATTCGATCCTACGCAATGGGGAGGCAACACCGCCTCATTCCTCTGAAAATTCCCGCGAGTGAAACATGAGTGAATGCTCGATCTGCTGCGCATCGGGATTGAGCAGGCTTCTCAGATTCTTCCAACCGTATCGTGCGTAGAGCTCCTCGTCGGTCTTTCCTTCCGCATACTCGCTGATGAGCTTTCCATTCAGGAACCCGGGATAGGTGTGATTGAACATCGGAGATAGTCCCTGAACCACCTCAAAACGCACTTTCATCCCGCGTTCTTGCAAGACCTCCGCAAGCTCACGCGCACCCACGTCATATTGCCTCTTGTCCCTCTCCGCAACATCCATATAGATGCTGAGTCCCTTCAACTCCTGACACTCGGCCAGAAGAATCGGATTATTGGCCTGCCACGTCTCATCGTTCGCGAAGATTCGGCGCAGTAGATTTATCGTGAAGCGCTGAGGTATGAATTCATCCTTCTCCGGGTCATACTCCTCGAAAAGTTTCCCTGCGTCCAAAGAAAATGGCGAACCCGCAACCAGCATCGGAGCATGCGCGCTGACAGAATCGAATAGATCAGGATTCTGGAACGCGACCGACAAAGCGCTGTAGCCGCCGGTCGAAAAACCACAGAGCGCTCGAAAGCGCTTGTCACTCATCACCCGGTAATTCTCCTCGATTTCACGGAAAAATTCTGACGTGAAGAAGTCCGCATAATCGGCCCGGTCGAGGTCCCATCGATGGATAAAAAGATACGTTCCCAAGTAAGTCGGGTCGGCAGCAGAACGAAAAGCTCCCCGAAGCAATCTGAATGGGAACGTCAGCGGCGGCGGCATCTTTGGCGTTGGATAGCGTCCCCAGTTCACAACGATACCGGTCGAGAAACACTCTGGCATCACCACAATCATTTCTTGAATGCGACCGCCGGCGATGAGTGCATCGAGCACCTCATCCAAATGCCAGTTGAGCCAATCCTGATACGCGACTCCCCGTATGTCGAACCCATGGAAATAGTAGATGACCGGGAACCTTCGAGCAGGCTCGAGGTAATAGCTCGGCGGCAGGTAGATGCAATATCTGATTTCTCTGCCGAGCATGCGGGAGTAAAAGGCGGAGGAACAAACATTTGTAGGGCGGCCAAACTGTTCGTTGTAGAAATGAGCCGCTCTTGCCGTCGATACCCAGATGATAAAAGGCGAGATGATGCACATCAGCAAGAGCATCAGGTTGGACGAGTGGGGACAGAGAATCCTTCCCACGGTTGATGATTCGGGATAACCGCCTGTAGGTGCGAATTCATTCGCATAGGTTTTCCAGCCTGTTTTCACCGAACGAATGCGAATAAATTCGCACCTACAGAACTGTGAGACGGATTCTCTGTCCCTATTTCGCCAGTAATGCCGGACTGTCATCTCCTCAACAGCATGGATTGAATCTTCATGAGGCGTGTCTTGAACTCGAGAATGGCCTTGTTGGGACTTGAGAAAAAGCTCTCAACCATATCATTCGATACGCGAAGCCGGTCGGCCAAGGAGCATGCAATCTTTATCGCGACCTTGTAAGCGATGCCTGGCCTGCGAGCTGCAAGCTTCTCGAAAGCGTCTCTGTCAATCCTGAGAGCAACGGTCTCTCCGGCCGCCCACACGCTCGCCGAGCGCGGTCCCCCGTCGAGGAATGCCATCTCTCCGAAAAATTCGCCCGGGCCCAGCAGCCCAAGCTCTTTCTCGTCGCCGGCATATAAGGTCTTCCCGATACGTGTCGTGCCTTTCAGAATGACGAATAGCTCCCTCGTGGCATCGTTCTCACGCACAATCCGCTCGCCGGCGGCGAAACTGTGAAGCGTACACACCTTCAGAAAATCGGCGATTTCCCTTTCAGAAAGGTCTGCAAAGAACGTGTTCGCACTCAGATCAGGAATAGCCAGGCGTGCGGATTTTGGAAATGTTGAGGCGGTCGTTCGTCGTGCCATTGTCGATCCTTTTCCACCTTTCGAGCCGCCGTTACGTGCGTGGCCCGGTTCGGCGGAATGACACCATCACAATGCGTATCTCTTAGTCATAATATCACAGCTCTAAAACGCGTGCAATCCGATGGGTCACGTTTCGGTTTCCATCACAGAACCCCGGTTTACTGAGTTATGCACAGAGCAGTCACACGGGACGGATTCCTTCAAGCTACACCCTAGATTGCGCGCGTGTGCGAGTGATTCCCCAAGCCCGAAAACGGCGCTGCCAGACCCGCTCATCAAAGCCCCCTGCGCACCTTCCCGAAGGAGCAACGTCTTTAGGTTCGCTATCTCGGGATATCGCGAGAATACCGGTTTCTCCAAGCTGTTGTGGAGCATCACAGCCGCGTTGCCCACAGGAAAAGGCGCTCTCTGAGCGGTAAGGGCAGCAACCCATGCGCGCAATCTGTCGCTGCATTCCGACAGTTCGTTCGGCATTGCATCTCCGCACTCAGGCACACTCACCATGCTGTATGCTTCCCGAGTGGACACGGTTATGCCCTTCGGAACCGCGAGTATGAGGAAATGCCTCTCCAGCGGAGGAAGCTGCTGAATCTTGTCGCCTATTTGCCATGCCGCCGCAAGACCTCCGGATATGAAAAAAGGCACGTCCGCTCCGAGAGTCTGCGCAATCGCGCGCAGCTCATTCTCGGACAAACCGGCACGCAAAAGATGGTTGAGCCATACGAGCGTTGCAGCCGCATTCGAGCTACCTCCTCCGAGCCCCGCGCCCGCAGGGATGCTCTTCTCGATTCGTATCCTTACTCCTCCGGTGTATCCAGCGGCTTCACTCAGGCGAAAGGCCGCCTTGTACGCAAGGTTGTTCTCATCTGTGGGGATCTCGGGATTGTTGCAGGAGATTTCTATGCCTGCCGACGTGAGTTCTATCTCCATTATATCGGCGAGGCTTACCGTCTGGAATATCGTCTCGATGTTGTGATAGCCGTCGGGACGCTTGCAGACAACATCGAGAAAAAGGTTGACTTTCGCGAAGGATTTTATGACCGCTCTTGTGGTCACGTGAGTTGAGTGGTTAGCGTTTGAGTGGAAGATAAGCCCGTGACAACGTGCGAAGTCCCCGGCTTCATTTCACGAACAGTCCGCAGTGACATTTGCCGGTTTTCTCGATATCCTCCCGATGATACTGACACGGACAGATGAGCTTCCTGTCCTCCTCAGGATCGCCGGAAATGAAAAAGCAGGGACAATATGCCCGCCCGTACTTGAACTTGTTCTTTGCAAGACCGGACGTGATGGTATCCACCACTTCTGCATCCGGATTGAGCCGGTAGCCCGCCCGCTGCGCATATTTCTCAGACCCGCGAAGCATCCTCGCCTTGGTTTCTTGAAAGGCTTTTTCGTCGGAGGATTCGGCCACGGTTACACTCCATGATTATATCGGGACTGCCCTCAGCCCCGTCTCCACCTCTATTGTACCAGACAAGTGCGGCTGGAGCAACTTCCGTTGCTCGTCAGAAGCACCGCAGTTGTCAATAACACAGGCGCCATTGTATAATATTCCGAGATGGTAAATCGTCGCGTGGGCTCCAACAGCGATGAGCCTAGATTTCTTGGGCCGGATAGTTGGCCCGCCCCGAAGACAGAGGAGCCAAAAGCGAATCTCAGATATGAAGGAGATTAGTGATGTTTGACAGGATAAGAATAAGAGTGGAGATTTTCAAGGAACGCGACAGATACGTGAGTTTCTGTCCGGAACTGAATGTTTCAAGCTTTGGAGATTCGCCAGAGGAGGCAAAGGAAAGTCTCAAGGAGGCTGTAACGCTATTTCTGGAAGAATGTGAAAACATGGGCACTCTGAAAGATGTTTTGGAAGAATCCGGCTTCGAACATAGAACTTACCCTAGACTCTATCTACTATAATACAATTGAAGCTAACGAGGAGGTGGGAGAATGATTTTCCACGTTGTGCTCGAAAAAGCCGAAGACGGATGGATTGTTGCCGAGGCTCCCGCGCTGCCGGGCTGCGTTTCACAGGGCAAAGACGAAAAAGAAGCGCTTGAGAACATCAAAGAGGCCATTACCGCATGGCTGTGGGCCGAAGACCAAAAAGCCGTTGCGTCCTTGCCGAAAAAACTTAAACACAAGCCCATCGTAGTGGCGGTTTAGAGCCATGGGCAAACTTGCCAATATATCGGGTAAAGAAGCGGCAAAGGCTTTTCAGAAGGCGGGATAGCGGCCGCTCGGCCAGGTAGGGAGCCACCTCGTGATGACAAAAGCTGGCCTTCGAGTTAATCTCTCCATACCTCAGCACAAAGAATTGTCGGTGGGTACGCTTCGCGCGCTCATTCGCAATGCCGATATGACGGTTGAAGAATTCCTTAAACTGCTGAAATGAGTCTGAGAAAGTTGACAGATTCTCCTGATGCTTTGCGGTAATGTAAGATGCGACCTCACTACTTGCATAAAGCTCATCGCCCCCAGTTGCAGAAAACCGTCGCCAATGATAACATACTCCCGCCCTCTTGATCGTGTATAAGCCTTCACCATTCTTCTTCTCATTCCGGAGGTATCCATGAATCTTGCGGAGTTGGCTGGTCGGAAAATTCGCGAATTCGGTGAGTATGTAACGCTAATTTTCGAGGATAACGAGTACACGAACGTCCAGATGCACGAGCAATCCAAGCGATTCGCGGGCGGGTTGAAACGGCTCGGCATCAAACCGGACGACAAAGTAATGGTGCTCATGCCCAATTGCCCTGAAGTCCTGATATCCTATCCTGCAATCTGGCGGCTGGGTGCGATAATCGTCCCCGTGCTGTTCCTCCTCGAGGCGCATGAAGTCTCCTACATCGCCGCCGATTCCGAAGCGGCCGCCATAATAACCTCGCCTGAATTCCTCTATAAAGTACAGGAGGCGCGACGAAACGCGCCTTCGCTCCGGCATGTGATAATCGTGGGAGACGAGCAGCATCCCGATACGATTCTGTTTAACCGTCTCGTCGAGGAACCGGAGCCGGTGAATTCCATCTATCCCACGAAGGACGACGACGTGGCCGCATTGCTCTACACATCGGGAACGACCGGCCGCCCCAAAGGTGTCATGCTTGCCCACAAAAACCTACACGCACAGGCGATAAATACGAAGAATACTGCGGGCGATGCGGACCGGGGCGACGTGTCACTGGTGGTATTGCCCCTATCGCATTCTTACGGGCTTGGGCTGCTCGTGAGCGGCTACGTCAGCGATAGGACGGGAAGGGCGGTGCTCCTGCGATGGTTTAATCTTGAGGAGGTCTTCCGCGCCATCGAAAAATATAAGGTCGCCAATATGGCAGGTGTTCCTACGATGTTCATATATATGCTTCATTATCCTGAGGCCGACAAGTATGATACAACCTCCGTCCAAACCTGGCTCGTGGGCGCTGCGCCGATGCCACTGGAAAAGCTGCGCGAGTTCGAGCAAAAATTCGGCGGCGTGATGCATGTGGCCTACGGGCTGACCGAGGCGGCGCCGGGCGTTGCGGCGCAGAGGGACTCCGACCCGCGCAAGCCGGGCTCCGTAGGGACTGCAATGGCAGGCGTCGAGGTGAAGATATTCGACGAGAACGACGGCGAACTTCCTCCGAACAGCGTCGGCGAAATCGTGTGCAGGGGCGACAACATCATGCTCGGATATTACAAAATGCCCGAAGACACCGAGAAGACCTTACGAGGCGGCTGGCTCCATACCGGTGACATGGGCTATCTCGACGAGGATGGCCATCTCTTCATCGTCGAGCGGAAAAAGGACCTCATCATTCGCGGCGGATTCAATATCTACCCGAAAGATGTGGAAGACGTGTTATATCTCCATCCGGCAGTCGCTGAGGCGGCGGTGGTTGGCAAGGCGGATGAAACCATGGGCGAAGAAGTGATGGCGTATGTCACCCTAAAGCCGGGTGCTGTGGCAAAAGCCGAAGAATTAATCGCTCATTGTCAATCACGCCTGGCAAAGTATAAATGCCCGAGGCGGGTCGAATTCCTCGACGCCATGCCGAAAACCCCCATCGGCAAGATTCAGAAAAAAGAACTGCGCAAACTGGCAGCGCAACAGGGATAGGCGAAAGGAAGAGTGCTCCTCCTCCTTGAATCTGTCCCTAATTGGAAATGAATGTAGGGGCACGGCGCGCCGTGAGTTGGGGATTTGGGGTCAAGTCTTGAATTATAAGGTCCCATGAGAAAGGTCTTTGTTTTTCGGCATACCCAATCAAAACCTGATAATTCAAGACTTGACCCCAATTTTCACGAACAATAGCGTTTTCTTATCATTCTCGCGAAAGCGGGAATCCATTGCCTCTTTCCTAGGCATGAGATGCGTGGCTTTTCTTGAATTGGCCCGTTCTGGGATCATAGAATATCTGGTACTGAAATCTACCTCGACGCTTATACCAATTCAGGTAAATGAAAGCGGTGTCTCTCTTCTTTGTCTTGGAGCTGTCGAAGAAGAACAGCTTGTAGATTCCTATCAGCTCCTCTTCGGTGACCTGCACATCTCCCTTTGATGTGACTTCCAGATAGAAGTCGCCACTTAGCTTGAAGGAATACTTCTCTCCATAGATTTCATTCAGCGCCTTCAGCCTCTCCATATCCATTACGGAAGGGTTACTGCATGCCGAACAAAGGAGGACAAAAGACACCATAATCAAAAGGCACATGAACAGCCTGAAGCCCAGTCCCTTCGTTTCGTACATAAATACGCTCCCGGAAGGATCCCCGCCTCTTTCTTTTTGAACTATCCCGTTAGTTTCGCTTTGCGCGATACCGGGGAATTCTTGCAAAGACATTTCCCGGCCTGTGAAACAGAGCTTGAAAGTCAGGACCGCCGCCACAAGTGCGGAATCATGTGCACATCGTTGGGGTTGCCCCATACACAGCAACCTTATCTGTTTTGAGCGGCAAGGCACCGATTAGCTCTTTTGTTCTCGACATCCTCAAAAGCCATTTCATTCACGTACAGGTCGGTCAGTGAGAAAGCAAAGGGACGGTTGCCAAACAAGCTGTGGAGGAAAAGCCGTGTGTCATACAAAAGCAGCCCTTGAACTTCATTCGCGATCCCTGCGAGTCGTGCGTTTCCCGTCCCATATTCCTCAGCTAGCTGGTAACTAGCCGTGTAGTGTCTCGGGAAGTCGTCTTCTACGACATCCGGGAAGTTTTGCTGAGCCTGGGATCGAATTTCATGAGCTCTCTCATACATTCCGTGGTAGTAGTCTATGCTTTCGCTGAAGGCTTCGCCAATTTCACTGCCAAGCTGTGGCGACAAAGCAAGAGGCGAGAAGAGGCCTTCCAGCCCAAGTGGATCGATGCGACTTACGGGATCATTCCCCACATACGCATACAGATTCAGTCCGCCAAGATCCCCTATCGGATCTTGGTTCATGAACCTTCCCAGTTGCGGGTCATACCAGCGGGCGCGGTAGTAGTAGAGGCCGCTGGCGACGTGGCGCTCGCGGCCGGTGAAAAGGAAAGGATTGTACGCGAGCGAGCCGGACGCGCTCAGGACGTTGCCATATGCATCGTACTGGTATGTCTTCGCCAGCGGATTGTCTTCTCCCTCGTCATCTGTAATCATGGTCACGCTGCCGAGATGGTTCTTGTGGTAGAAGTAATCGTTCCCGTTCCACCGCATGATGAGCGGGTCATCAATCCCCAGGCCGTTTGTGTAACTCGCCACCACTTGGTCAAACTTGTTCAGGTCCGCAATCAAATCCAGCCCGTCATACACAAAGCGTTTGTCACCGACGACCTGT
>QZKI01000011.1 GCA_003598055.1 Candidatus Abyssobacteria bacterium SURF_17
CAATTGCGTTTTTTGCTCAGATATGAGATACTTGGCAATGAAAAGCCGGTTAGGCTGGCTGGTGGGGAATAGGAGCTTTGGCGCTTAGAGAATCACTTGACACAAAACGAAAGCGGGCGAGAAAAATACTCGGCATCCTGAAGAAGGAATATCCTGATGCAGGGTGCGAGCTTGGTTTTTCGACACCGCTCGAACTCCTTGTGGCCACCATTCTTTCCGCCCAGTGCACGGACGAGCGCGTGAATGTTGTGACAAAGTCGCTCTTTCGGAAATACCGCACTCCCGGGGACTACCTCAAGGTGTCTCAAGAGGAGTTTGAACAGGAAATCCGTTCTACGGGCTTTTACCGAAACAAGACCAAGAGCATACGCGGGGCGTGCAAGATGCTCGTCGAACAATTCGGTTCAGAAATACCAAGGACGATGGAGGAAATGCTGCAGCTACCCGGAGTCGCGAGAAAAACGGCGAACATCGTGCTTTCGCACGCGTATGACGTGGTCGAGGGCATCGCGGTCGACACCCATGTGAAGCGTCTGTCAGAGCGGCTCGGTTTTAGCAAAAACACCGACCCGGACAAGATTGAGGCCGACCTCTGTGCGCTCTTTCCGAGGAAGGAATGGAAAATGGTCTCGGATGTGCTGATTTTTCATGGCCGCCGAGTTTGTTTCGCGAAGAAGCCCAACCATGCCGGATGCGCCGTACGAGAGCTATGCCCGTCAAAGAACATTTAGCGCGGACGTCCATCAGGATGCGCGCAGAGCATCACCTGCTTTTTCAGGCTGCATTTTCGGGTGAGACCAATTGATCTATTCTCTGGATGTCCACATTGACACGTTCAAACCGATTCTGCTATTCTCTTGAAACAAGGAAGAGAGAAGGAGAGGTGTCCGAGAGGCCGAAGGAGCACGCTTGGAAAGCGTGTATAGGGGAAACTCTATCGAGGGTTCGAATCCCTCCCTCTCCGCCGGTGCATGATGACTCTCGGCGTAGAGGTTCTCCGAGTTGCCTGTGACAACGCGGAGAAAAGTGCATGAGCAAGAGGGCGACGGCGCCCGGAAAGGAAAGACGGTTCCATGAACATCTATGTAGGCAACTTGGCGAACACCGTTACCGAGAGCGACTTGAAGCAGGCCTTCGAGGCGTTTGGAGAAGTCGCGACTGTCAACATCTTGAAGGACAAGTTCTCCGGCGAGCCGAGAGGGTTCGGGTTTGTCGAGATGCCCAACAAGAACGAGGCAGAAGCAGCCATCCAAGGCCTCAACGGCAAGGATCTCAAGGGGCGCTCGCTCAACGTCAACCAGGCTCGGCCTCGACGTGAGGGCGGCGGTGGCGGCGGTGGCGGACGCGGCGGCTTCGGTGGCGGCGGTGGCGGCAGGGGCGGTCGCGGTGGCGGCGGTGGTGGAGGATATCAAGGAGGAGGGGGAAGAGGCCGCAGGTACTGATACGCCCGCAAGGTAGCAGACCATAAGCATAAGCAAATATCCTCTCGGGAATGCATCTGCCCGACCGTCGGAGAGGCGGTATGTGTGCGGCGTGAAGATTCCCGACACTCATAAGAGCATATAGTTATTCTCTGCAAGGCACGTTTGAACGGCTCCAGCCAGGTGAAAACGTGCCTTGCGCAATTTAGCGAGATTTGCTTGCGATAGACATACTTGCATTAGACATCATCGGGAGGACGGATTTCTATGAACAGGAGGTGGCGGTAGTGAATATGAAAACGGAAGTCAAGGTGGTGGATGGCGTGTACTGGGTCGGAGCGGTTGATTGGAATGTCCGGTACTTCCACGGATACACATACACGACCCCGCGCGGCACCACGTACAATGCCTATCTCATCCAGGACGAAAAAGTCGCTCTCGTGGATACGGTGTACGCGGCGTTCACGGGCGAAATGATGGACCGAATCCGTGCGCTCGTGGACCCGGAGAAGATCGACTACATAATCGCAAATCATGTGGAGACAGACCACTCGGGCGCGTTGGCGGCAATGCTCAAGGCAGCGAAAAATGCAAAGCTCGTGTGCAACCAGCGGTGCAAGGACGGCCTTGAGAAGAACTACTTCGGCAACTGGGATTATTCCATAGTGAAGACCGGTGATACCATCAAACTAGGGAAGAAGACGCTCACCTTTCTTGAAGCGCCCATGCTGCACTGGCCCGACAGCATGTTCACCTATATCCCTGAGGACGAACTTCTGCTCCCGAATGATGCTTTCGGGCAGCATCTTGCCTCAACGGAACGTTTTGTCGAGGACTATGATGAAGCGATTGTGATGCAAGAGGCCGCGAAATACTACGCAAATATCCTCATGCCCATGTCGCCGCTGATCACGAAGAAGATAGAAGAAGTTGGCAAGATGAACCTGAAGATACGGATGATCGCGCCAAGTCACGGACTCATCTGGCGCGAGCCGCAAAAGATTGTGAACGCCTATCTGCGCTGGGCAAGCGGCGAGGCGGATAAGGCTGTTCTCGTCGCCTATGACACGATGTGGACCGCCACCGAGAAGATGGCGCTTTCCATCGTCGAGGGAATTCGTTCTGAGGGCGTTCCGGCGAAGCTCGTGCGGATTCCTGTGTCCGACAGGAGCGACGCCATTGCCGACTGTCTGCTCATGAAGGGAATCCTTGTGGGGTCCTCCACCATCAATCGAGGCATGCTCCCGTCGCTGTCGCCCTTTCTGGAGGATTTGAAAGGGCTCAGACCAAGAAAGAAGGTGGGCGCCGCCTTCGGCTCGTTTGGCTGGAGCGGTGGCGGAGCCGAGTCGGTTGATAAGATCCTCCGCGAGGCAGGCGTGGAGATTTCGGCAGAACCGCTGACCGTCAAGTATATGCCGAATGCAGAAGAGTTGAAGAAGTGCTTCGAGTTCGGTCGCGCCATGGCACAAAAGGTCAAGGCGTGAAGGGAGCGAGGAATAGCCTGAACCAATGAGGAGATTGGGCGTGATGAATTGTGCCTCTACAGTGGCTGTGGGGGCGCGATGAATCGCGCCCTTATACAAGGGAATTTATTCGCAAGCGCATGGCGAAAACGGGCCAGGAAAAACATGCGAATGAATTCGCACCTACAGGAACCCGGTCCAAGCATGCAATTACGGGACAGTTTCAAAAACGGGGTTATGTCCGCGTAACGAGTCTCTGACGTTCCGAATTGACCCTTGGATTCCCGCATGATGAGACACGAAGATTACATGAAGATTGCGCTCAGGGAGGCACACAAAGCTCTCGAGGGCGAGGAAGTGCCCGTGGGCGCGGTAATCGTGCACGAGGGACAAATCATTGCCAAAGCGCACAATCAGCGAGAGCTGCTCCGCGACCCCACGGCACACGCAGAAATGATTGCCATAACACAGGCGGCCTCTCATCTGCAAAGCTGGCGCCTCGAGAACACGGTGCTCTACGTGACGGTTGAACCCTGCCCGATGTGCGCGGGCGCAATAGTGCTCGCGCGGATACCGCAGGTTGTGTTCGGGGCGTGGGACGCCAAGGCCGGCGCGGCCGGGTCACTCATGAACATATTGCAGGACGCTCGGCTCAACCATCGCGTCAATATCGTTTCCGGTGTGCTGGAACGCGAATGCGGCGAGATTCTCCGGGATTTCTTTGCGAGACTCAGGGGGCGGGATTATTAGGCGGCTCGGGCGCGGCGGACTTCAAGTCCTCGATTTTCTTGGAAACGGCATCGTTATCCGGGTCAAGCGCAAGGGCGCGCTCATATTGTTCCCTCGCCTTGTCCGGATTTCCCAGCTTCAGGTGCGCGTCGCCGATATGCTCGCGAATAACGGGGTCGTCCTCTTCAATATTTCCAATTGCCCTTTCCAAATACTCTAGGGCCCCCTCGTAGTCTCCCTGTTGATAATGTACCCAGCCGAGGCTGTCGAGATAGTATCCGTTGTCGGGCTCGATATCGAGGGCGCGCCGGATTAAGTCGCCCGCTTCCTCCAAGTTTTCTCCTTTTTCCGCAAACATATACCCGAGATAATTGAGCGCATCCGCATTATCAGGGTCGAGCTCAATGGTATTTCGCAACTCCTCCACCGCGTTTTCGAACCGATCTTGCTCCTCATAGAGCACGGCAAGACGGAAATGAGCGATTGCGCTGTCCGGCCGAATTCGCAGCGCCTCCTCGAATGCCGCGATGGCTTTTTCCGGCTCCTGTTGCTGCTGATACGCTGTGCCGAGCAGCAGGTAAACGGGTTCGCTTCGCGCGCCAAGGTCGATAGCCTTTTGGAGCGCTTCTATGACCATGCCCGGCATGTTCTTTTCCCCGTAAAGGAGGCCGAGTTTCAAATACGCCCTGAGCGCTTCTTCGTCAATTGCGGTCACGTGAGCGAAGTGCTCCAACGCCTTATCGAGGTCACCCTGTTCCTGATATACCGCCCCGAGCAAGTAATGGGTGGTGGCGTCATTTGGGTCTTTCTCTATCGAATACTCGAACTGTTCCCGGGCGTCATCCAACCGGCCACTCCGCAGGTAGAGCAGGCCGAGCGCCTTGCGGAAGTTGATCACATGAGGACGCTGTCTGACGAGCGCCTCGTACTGCGCGATTGCCTGCTCCCACTGTTCCTGGCTCGCGTAAAGGACGCCGAGCTTCTTGCGAGCCTCAACGTTGTTGGGAGCCGACACGAGAACTTTTTCAAACTGCTCGATGGCTCTTGCGGGTTCCTCGCGCAGTTCATAAAGGACGCCGAGGTTGTAGTGCGCCTCCGCATAGTCAGGGAACAACTCGAGCGTTTTTTTCAATTCGGCTTCTGCTCTGTCGAAGCTGCCCACTTTTATGTATGCGAGCGCCAGTCTGTTGCGCACCCACTCGAGGTCAGGCCGGACGTCTACGATTGACCGATAGACCTCAATAAGTTTGTATAAATCCTGTTTCGTCTCGTAAATCTCCGCCAGTGAATTGAGCACCCCGATGTTGTCGGGGTAGGTCTTGAGCACACTGATAAGATGTTCCGCCGCTTCGTCGTATCTTCCCTGATGCGCATAAATCACTCCCAAAAGCAGATGTGCGTCGGAATCGTCCGGGTTTAGATGAATGGCCCTGAGCGCCTCGATTGCCGCCATCTCACCCTTGCCCTGTACAAGGTAAGCCCTGGCAAGTTGAACATGGATGGGCGAGGCATCGGGGTCAAACTCCGCCGCCTTCTTGAAGGCGCTAATCGCACCGTCGGCATCATTTTCCCTCATCAAGAGGAGTCCTTGGATATAGTGCGCGTATGCCTTCGAGACCGGAGCGGGGCGCCTTTCCTCCGTCGGAAGACTCGGAATGGAACGCGCTCCGTTGCCGGTGCGCGCGGCTGTCGCGCACCCGATGAGGAAGCACATCGACAAAACAATGAGACACAATTTCAGAGTCAGTTTCATAGGAGCGGCGGACATAAGCGTTCTCTCACGGGAGCAAAGGAACGCCGGTGGATAGGAGAAATTCCGAATTCCCTGATACACGCAAGATGCTCGGGGGTAGAATATCCCTTATGCTTTGCGAACTTGTATTGCGGAAATTTCTTGTCAAACTCTATCATCATCTCATCGCGCACCACCTTGGCGACGATGGATGCCGCTGCGATCGAAATCGAGAGCCTGTCCCCCTTCACGATCGCACGCTGAGGCACATCTAAATCTGTAATCGCCCGTCCATCCACCAGGACGAACTCGGGCGTGGACACAAGGTCCTCGAGTGCCAATCTCATCGCCAGCAGGCTGGCCTTGTGAATATTTATCCGGTCGATTTCCTCGGCGCTCACCACTCCCACGCCAATATCAGCCGTTGCGGCAATCATCCCGAGCGCTCGTCTTCTCGTAACGTCGTCCAGCAATTTTGAATCATTGATATCTGGCGAATCGATGCCCTCAGGCAAGATGACCGCCGCCGCAACCACGGGACCTGCGAGCGGGCCACGGCCTACTTCGTCTACTCCCGCAATCAGCCGGTATCCCCGGGCACGAGCCCATTGCTCAAACTCGAACATGTCCTGGATACCGGCCCGTTTCTTTGCACCCGCCCTCGGACGCTTTATTCCAGTCCGACTCTCGCCGCTCGTCTTCTTGTTCAAGGTTTCAGCCAGTCGGGACGGATCGGTCCGCTCATCCGTCACAAGAGATTCCAGCGGTTTTGAGCGGCTTGTCTTACTCGTTCCTGCCGTCATTCTCACGTGCACGATTCGGCGCATATGGGATGTTCCAGCGCTGTCTACCGGACTCATCCGCTGGAATGAAATACTCCCTCTTCATCCGCGGGGAGATTATCCGGTCATTATTCCGAAGGAGCCGCTTCGGGCCCGCGCGATTCCTTGCGCACCTTGACGCGCGATTTCTTGCCAATCTTGCCCCTGAGGTAGTACAGCTTCGCCCTCCTCACCTTCCCCTGTGTCACAACTTCAATCTCTTGAAGTCTCGGGGAATGAAGCGGAAACACGCGTTCCACGCCGACGCCGAAAGTAACCTTGCGAACCGTGAACGTCTCGGAAATTGCCTTCCCCTTGCGAGCTATGACAATCCCCTCGAATACCTGCGTTCGCTCGCGACCTCCTTCAATCACCTTCATGTGAACTCTCACCGTGTCACCCACGGAGAACGGAGGCACATCAGTTCGCAGTTGCTCCTTCTCCAGTACATCAATAATGTTCATCTCACTCCTCCGCCTGCTTCCCGCCGCGCGATTCTGTGCGCGCGCCGGATATTTCTAACCCTCCACACGTTCAAGCGTTCTTACAAATTCCGCCTCTTCCTCCGTCAGGGAAACCTTGCCGAGAAGTTCCCTGCGATTCCTGAATGTCTTGCGAATGGCCGATTGTCTGCGCCACTGCGCTATCTGAGCATGGTTGCCGGAAATGAGCACCTCCGGCACGTTCATGCCTCTGAGCTCGGGTGGCCGCGTGTACTGAGGATATCCCAGCAACCCCTCATTGAAGGAATCCTGCTCGAGCGATTCCGCACAGCCGACCACACCGGGAATCAGGCGGCAAACCGCATCAATGAGAACGAGCGCCGGAAGCTCCCCGCCCGTGAGCACATAGTCGCCGATAGATATTTCGTCTGTGGAAAGTCGTGCCGCAACACGCTCATCAACACCCTCATATCGGCCGCAGATAATTACCATGTCTTGCTCAGCGGCCAACTCACGGGCTTTCTCCTGATTGAAGAGCGAGCCCTGTGCGCTCGTCAGAATGATTCTCTTGAGCGAACTCTGCGACGAGAGCGATTCGACCGCCTTAAAGATCGGCTCGGCCATGAGCACCATTCCGGGACCGCCCCCGTATGGCTTGTCATCGGCCTGCCGATGCTTGCCTTCACAAAAATCCCTCAGGTTCACAACATGAACCGAAAGAATGCCCCGCCCGATTGCGCGTCCGATTATACTCTCGGAAAGCGGCCCCGCGAACATTCCGGGAAACAATGTGATGACGTCTATCCGCATCGTTCACATGTCGTGAGACTGCACGATTGAGATGTCGGCTGTGATCTCGCCGCCGGCGATGTCTACGGCAAGGATCACATCTTCAATCGCAGGCAAGAGCATCTCGCGGCCTTTATCATCAACCACGCGGTAGATATCGTTGGCGGGAGTATTCCATATCTCCCTGAGCCGCCCGACGAACCGCCCCTGTTTATCTTTGACGACAAGGCCGATGAGCTCATCCACATAATATTCATTTTCAGGCAGTCGAAACCGCTCGGACCACCGAACAACCACGTCCGCCCCCCGGGCCGAGGCAGCCTGCGCATCATCCTCCGCTTCGACCGTCGCGATGACGGCTGACCCGGTTACGCGTATATTGCGGACAGCCAACCGGAATGTGTGATGGTTCCGCAATCTCAGCCGAAGGCTATGCAGGTCGTGGAAACGCTCGGGATGGCTGGTTGTGGGCGCGATCCTCAACTCGCGTCGCAGGACATGGACAGAAACGACTTTGCCAATTATAATGTCGCGCTCGTCGGGTTCTCCACTTTGCTGACCCATGCGAGATTTACTCGACAATCTCGAGTACCACTCGAATGTTATCCTTCGTAGCAGCCGCATTCAGCAATGTGCGAATCGATTTCGCAGTTCGGCCGTGCTTCCCGATCACCTGGCCCATATCATCCGGGTGTACCTTCAACTCCAGCACTTTGGTCTTTCCGCCCTCCACCACGTTCACCTGAACGGCTTCGGGATGGTCAACGAGCGCCTTCGCGATGTACTCCACAAGCTCTTTCATGGCTGTGACCTCCGCTGTGACGTGCACACCGCCTCACCCATGGCACGCCACTGTACTGATTGCAGATTGCTGCCCGAATGCTACGCGCTCTGTAACCGTTTCGCCTGATTAAACTTGGCAAGGATTCCCTGCTTCTTCAACAGGCTGCGCACCTTCAGGGTCGGTACCGCACCCTTGCTCAACCAGTAAAGAGCACGCTCCTCGTCAATCTTGATCACGGATGGTTCATTCTGCGGATGATAGAACCCGATATTCTCCACAAACCGCCCGTCGCGCGGCGATTCGACATCTGCAACGACAATTCTGTACTTATCCACCTTCTTGCGTCCGACTCTCATTAGCCGGATCTTGACCGACATCTTCGTCCTCCCTTGCTCGTCAACTCCACCATACTCTTATTGTATTTTAGCAGAAATTAACTACATCGTAAATAGCCGAAACTCAGACCGGAAAATTGAGCCCCCCGCCCAGCCCGCGCAGTCGCCCCATGCGGCGCACCTGCTTCATCATCTTCTGCATCTGTTGAAACTGCTTGAGCAGACGGTTCACATCGGCAACGGCGGTCCCGCTCCCGCGAGCGATACGCTTCTTTCGGCTTCCATCGATAATTGTGGGCAGCTGCCGCTCCTTCTTCGTCATCGAGTTGATGATGGCTTCCACCCTCACGACGTCTTGCTCTTGCGGCTGGAGCCCCTTGAACTTTGACATTCCCGGAATCATGGCCATGATCTCATCGAGAGGCCCCATCTTCTTCAACTGCTGGAGTTGTTGCTGAAAGTCTTCGAGCGTGAATTGGGCCTTCAGGAGCTTCTCTTGAAGTTCGGCGGCGCGCTTCTCGTCAATGGTCCCCTGAGCTTTCTCGACCAGAGACAGCACATCACCCATGCCAAGGATACGCGAGGCCACGCGGTCGGGATGAAACACCTCGAATGCATCGAGCTTCTCACCGATGCCCGCGAACTTGATCGGCTGTCCCGTCACCGATTTGATGGAAAGGGCGGCTCCCCCTCGGGCGTCACCGTCCAGTTTCGTCAGGATGACGCCGGTGATTCCCACACGAGAATGGAATTGCTCGGCCACATTCACGGCATCCTGCCCGGTCATCGCGTCGGCGACGAGCAGGACTTCATGCGGATGCAGGATCTCCCGGATCCGGCGCAGTTCCTCGATGAGCTCATCGTTTATGTGAAGCCGGCCCGCCGTGTCGAGTATGAGCACGTCCCGGTTGCTCCGACGCGCGTGCTGGACGGAGTCCCTGCAAATCCCGACCGGGTCATTCGAGTTCTCGTCCGAGTACGCAGGGATGCCCAATTGTTCCGATAAGACAATGAGCTGCTGCACGGCGGCGGGCCTGTACACGTCGGCAGCAACGAGGAGCGGCTGATGGCCGCGTGTGCGCAGGCTGCGGGCCAACTTCGCCGCCGTTGTCGTTTTCCCTGAACCCTGCAGGCCGATGAGCATGATTACGGTCGGAGGCTCGGAAGACAATCTCAATGGCTCGGCCTCTTTCCCCATCATGCGCACGAGTTCGTCGTAAACCACCTTGACGAGCTGCTGGCCGGGCGTGATGCTCTCGAGCACCTCGCGCCCGAGCGCCTTGTCTTGAACATGACCGATAAAGTCCTTGACTACCTTATAGTTAACGTCCGCCTCGAGGAGGGCCATGCGAACGTCGCGAAGTCCGTCCTTCATGTTCTTCTCTGACAGCTTGCCCAGCCCGCGAAGGTTTCTCAGGGTCTTTTGAAGTTTCTCGCTCAGGCTCTCGAACATAAACCCATTCCAGACCTTACCATAAAACAGCCGGGATAGCTCCCGGCATCCGAGCACACAGTATAGTATACAACTGCGGAAATGTCAACGGAGTTCGCACGGCTGGGAGGTTCTGGCGGACGATGTGGGAAAAGGAGCAAGACCCGCGTGGCGAGCCTCACCACTTCCTGGCGACGCTCGGGGGAACAATTGAGACACCTGCCAACACTAAATCCCTGCGCCCGGCAGGAGCAAACAAAGACAGGCGCAATTCAGCTTATTCGGAAAGGGATAACACAGGGTGCTGCCCGGACTCAAGCTGACTGACGTAGCACTTCAACGTATCATCCCAATAGATGAAGTACCACAATCCGGTCTTCTCGTCGTAATACCGTACTACTTGCCTTTCCAAACCTTCTATTCTCCTTTTTTCCGTGGGTTCTTCCACCGAGACCACCGACTTTCTTATATCGGATTATCTCCTACTTGTCAAGCCGAAATCGCCTACAGAAAAACCATTTACCTATGGCCAATCACACATTATTCGGCCGCGGAAGGGGGGCTCCCGCTACCACTCCAGTTCCGCTTTCCGCTCGTTTTCGGGTCTCACGGTGTCAGCTATTGAACACTAACTCTCGCGCTCTCTCCCACTCTCACTCGTTGCCCGCAATCGCCCTCCCCGCAGCCAAACCCTCCTCACGTCTTCTCGTGGCGATACAGGGTCTTCACCACGTCCATAAACTCATCAATATCTTTGAACTGACGATACACAGAAGCAAATCGCACGTATGCGACTTCATCAAGGCTTCTGAGCTCTTCCATTACCATGGCGCCTATGGTTTCGGAAGAAACCTCTTTCTCCATCGAGCTATTGATACTCTTCTCGATTCTGTCAACCAATTCCTCGATTTGGTCAACTGCGACGGGACGCTTCTCGCATGCCTTGAGGACGCCTATAACGATCTTGCTCCGGTCAAACGGTTCGCGTCTCCCGTCTTTCTTGGCCACCATAAGCGGGATTTCTTCGATGCGCTCGTAGGTAGTGAATCGCTTTGTGCACGAGAGACACTCGCGCCGGCGACGAATAAGCTCTCCTTCTCGTATGGTTCGGGAATCGACGACTTTATCGTCAGGATGGGCACAGAAAGGACACTTCATTGACGAGCCCTCACGCTCAGTGGAGTCTCTCAGAAGTCCTTTATTTGGTATCAAACGGGATTATACCATACTACATATAGCGTGTCAAGAAGAAAATACCGGTTCCTTAGTGCTGGAATGGAGCCGGCTCAACCGGTCGGTTAAGCTGGTAGTAGGATAGCGACGTCTGACCGTAGGTGCGCGTTGAAGCGAGAGGAATATCTGCAATAGTCTGAGGTGGGACCGTCTTCCTGAAGTGTTCGGCCACAATGATGGCCCGTGAGGAGCTTATGCAGTGCGCTGTAAGGATTTCGGCGGCAGCGGCGAGAAGGTCACTCTGATATGGCGGGTCAAGAAAGATGAGGTCGAACTGTTCGCCCCTGCCTTCGAGCTTCTTGACGGCCAGCCGATAATGTCCCCTGATTATCTCTCCTTTTCCCGAGAGGCCGGCGTTCGAGAGGTTTTCCGCAATGATCCTTACGGCACTGGCGTCACGCTCAACGAAGACCGCATAATCCGCCCCGCGGCTGAGGGCTTCCACGCCAAGCGCGCCGCTGCCGGCAAAGAGATCCAGCGCCTTCCTCCGCACGACGGCTGCGCCTAGCGTGTCGAAAAGCGCTTTTCTCACCATATCGGACGTCGGACGAATTCGCATGCCCTTGGGCGCCTTGAGTCGGATTCCCCTTGCCTGGCCGCCTGTGATCCTCACGAGTTCTGTCCCTTCCAACGGAATGCACGCCCATCAGTGGTCAATTGCGAGCATTCGACCCCTCCTGCGGCGGGGTTGAGCGTGGACGAAACATCCCATTTGTCATCACGAGCGAAGGGCCGCAGGCCCGAGCGAAGCAATCTCTGTGTGCGTGTCGTCGATTTTGACGAGGAGATTGCTTCGGTCGCTTCGCTCCCTCGCAATGACAGATTGAATAAGACACTTTCTTCCATGAGCGACCCCGCCACGGAGGAGGAGTTAACCGTTCTACAAATCCACGTTCTGCCGCATGCGGTCGCCGAGCAAGGCCCTGAGCGGCCTGTTTTCGGGCAACATAAGCTGCGGGTCGGCGTCGAGAATCGCTGTGGCGGTTTCGCGAGCTTGTTCGAGCAGCGCGAAGTCCTTGACTAAATGGGCGACCCGCAACGGAGGAATTCCACTCTGGGCGGTCCCAAGAAACTCACCGGGTCCTCTCAGATACATGTCGTGTTCAGCCAGTGCAAAGCCGTCATTAACCGTGGTCATGAGTTCAATGCGTCTGATTGCCTCGGGGGTCGACGGCTCGGCCACAAGAAAGCAGTGCGACTTGTGCACCGACCTCCCGACGCGTCCCCTGAGTTGGTGCAGTTGAGCCAATCCGAACCGGTCGGCGCTTTCAATCACCATCACGGATGCGTTAGGAATATCAATTCCCACTTCAATAAGCGTGGTCGCGACCAGGATGTCAAAATCATTGTTCCGAAAACGCGTGAGCGCTTTTTCTCGCTCTTCCGCACACAATCTCCCGTGTAAGACGCCGATGCGACAATCAGGAAATGCCTTCGCGTATTCGGTGCGGGTCTCCGTGACTCTGGCCGCTGCCCCTGCCCCTGAGTCGGAACGCTCGCCGATTTCGGGACAGACGACGAATGCTTGTCTGCCGGTCGAAAGCGTCTCTCGCAGCAGACGGTACATCCGATTGCGGCCTGCATCAGGAATGTGGCGCGTTTCGACAGGATGCCTCTCCGGCGGACAGGTGTCAATGGTCACAACTTCAAAATCGCCGTAAAGGGCGAGCGCAAGCGTTCTCGGAATCGGCGTCGCCGTCATTACAATGAGGTCCGGGTTGACTCCCTTCTGGCGCAACGCCGCCCGCTGATTCACGCCGAACCGGTGTTGTTCGTCTATGACAACGAGGCTTGCGTTCGGGATGGTGACAGAAGACTCGATGAGGGCGTGAGTGCCGACGACCAATGCGGGCCTGCCGGACGCCATCAGGGTTGTGGCCCGCCTTCGCTCGGAGGATGGACATCTTCCCGAAAGCAATACCGTCTCGACGTTGACGCCGCGCAATAATTCGCCCAGCGAGGATAGGTGCTGCTCGGCCAAAATCTCGGTCGGGGCCATGAGAACAGCTTGCCTTCCGTTTTCGACGGCCTTCAGCATCGCGCACGCGCTCACAACCGTCTTGCCAGACCCGACATCGCCTTGCAGCAACACATTCATCTGACGCGACGATTCCATGCGCCGGAAAATTCCCGCAATCGCTCTCTCCTGCGCGTCCGTGAGGGTGAACGGCAAGTGCGAGCGGAACGCCCGGGTGAGAGTCGGCTCCGCACCATGCGCAATGCCCGTGCCTGCCTGCGATGAGGTCGCGGACCTCAGACAAAGCTGGAGCGCGAGAAGTTCTTCGAAGGCTATCCTTTCTCGCGCCTTCTCGATTTCGTCGTGCGTGCGCGGAAAGTGGATTCCCCGCAATGCCTGCCCTCGTGAGAGCAAGCCGCGGCCTTGAATGAGGGAATCGGGCAGCGTCTCCTCAAGACGGTCAAGGAAATCATCGAGCGCAGCGTGCACCAATCGGCGAATCTTCTTCTGACCGAGTCCCTCGGTCAGCGGATAAATTGGGATCAAGCCCATGGTATGCAGGAATTCGCGCGTTTCGCCCGACAACACTTCCACGTCCGGATTCTGCATGTGGACTCCGCGCCGATCCGACACATTTCCTGAGAGTATCACGCGGACACCCTTCGCAAGACTTCTCGCGACGTATGGCTGATTGAACCACACGACATTCAAGGGAACGGTTCCATCAGTTATGGTGCACTGCGTAACGCAGAGCCGCCGTGACGCCCGGAATGAGCGAAGCCGGATGATCTCGCCAACAACCACCGCCGGGTGTGGCGGCTGTACTGATCCGATGGGGGTAAGACTGCGCCTGTCCAGATATGCCCGTGGGAAGTGAAACATCAAATCCCCCACAGTCGAAATTCCCACTCGTTCGAGAAGCGATGCGGTTTTCTGTCCGACCCCTCTGCAATGGGTAATTGCAAGTGAGAGTGGTGAGTCGTGTTCGTTTCTTCTTTGAACTGTTCTCGCTCTCATCTTGCTCCGATGGTGGGGGGCAGACTTTTACGACCCATTGCCCCAATACTCTGCCGGAATGGAGGATGGCACTGACGTTGGGGCGGCAACAGGCAGTTTGGATTTGCATTTATCCGGATGAGATGGGCTCGCGTAATGGGTCGCCCTCTTTCCGTGCAATCACAAGCATATCTATGAATCTGAAATTCACAATCATATGTCCAAGGCCGAGCCCATTGACAGCCTTGCGAGCTATGCGATATGCAGTCGGGCTGTATGGCTCCAGCTTGGTCACAAGAAAACGCAGGCTGCAAGGCCATATGCCCAGCTTTGTCTGCAGCAGTGCGAAGCCCGTTTTGTTGAGCATTCGTCGGAGGGTATTCTTGGAAAAGAAGTAGTTGTGCTCAGCCACTTTCTTGAAGCCGTACCAATGGGTTCCCATTATTCGGGCGAGAGCGCTTCCGGCATTCGGCACGGTCATAAAAAGATAGCCATACGGTTTGAGAACTCTGTTCACCTCCGCCAGCTCAGCGGTAGGGTCAAAAGTGTGTTCCAGCACGTCCCACATTGTTGCGACGTCATAAGAACTTCCCGGCAGGTGTGCGCTCGAGAGCGTTCCAGTATGGATTGTCGCTCCCGCGCTCCGTGCAGCCTCTTTTGCGGCGAATGATGAGACTTCGACTCCTTCCGGCCTCCATCCATGCGAGCTTGCAACCTCGAGAAAATAACCGAAGGCGCACCCCACATCAAGTATCGCGGCCGGAGGACGAACGTATTTCTCTATGAGTTCAAGATGCTTCTCGAATGACCGTTTCAAGCCTTCGGCGTGACTGCAATAATCATCATACCCCAACGTGGATGGATTCTGGCTGACATAATATTTCTCGGAATAGATGTCCGGCAGTTCCGACTCCGGACGGCGTGGATTTGTGTATAATAATCCGCACGAGTCGCACCGCACAATCTGAAAATCATTGACCGTGCAGTAGGCCGATGCTTCCTCTGCGCGACAAAGATTACAGGATACATGCTCGAGGGTCAAGGGTTTCCCCGTCCATTCCGTTGTTCCGGCGACACAATACCAATACATTCACCCCGTGTCGCAGGTTGGCGAAAGAACATCAACCGCCGGAACCCGAAGGTCATATTGCACAACCAAAAAGCCCGGAAGGCTTCAGCTTTCCGGGCCAATTGCAGTATCAACGTCCCACCGAGTCATGACGAGGACAGCGCATCGGAGACCGTTTGTTCAAGCCCCTCCTGAATGTCCCTGCTCGAGGAAGCGGCGTTTTCGGCTCTTTCAATCCTCTCGGGGGAAAGACGCGCCTTGAGCATCTCGACTTGCTCCCCCGCCTCTTCGATTTGGTCCAGATGCTTTCGGGTCGAGGACATCAGATAATCACTGCGCGCCTCTATTTGCTTTATCGCCTTCTGAACGTTAGCGAGCGAGCCTTTTTGCACAATAAGTTCTTGCTGGGTGCGCTTCAATTGTTCGGACACCTGGTCCAGCCGTTCCTCCTGGGCAGGCCGGTCTGCAACCTTTGTCTCAATGGTTTCCATATGCTTCGACATTTCCATCCGTTTGTTAACCTCATCACGGACGGCCACAATCTCCTCGATAGTGCCGACTGCGCGGTAGGCGGCGAGTTCCTGTTCAAGCTGGACATTCTCCACATTAAGCTGCGCCAACCGCTCCTTCGGCGTGGGGCCTTTCGTCAGCAGTTTCTCAACAATCTCCGCCCCGGGTTTCACGCCGAAGAACCCCGCCGCAAGACCCACAAGGGCAACAACGACAAACACGACGCCGGTCTTCAAGAGAGTCACGATGCCGCGCGTGCGCGCGCGAGGGGCATACTCCTCAACCTCCGGCGGCGGCGAGATGCGCTCCTCCTTGGGGGCGAAGCCGATTGCCTCCTCTGCGGGTTCCTCGCCGACATCTAATCCCAATCCCAACTCCTCATCGAGAGGGGGTCCCGTGACGCTGGCCGATTCGGCCAGGCCAGGGCCGCTATCGGCCATACCACCGGAGGAACCGACGAAACCGCCGTCGCTCATCCCCGTTTCGAGGCTGATGGTATCGGCATCGAACTCGTCGCCAAGGCCGCCCTCGCCCACATCGAACATTTCATCGGCAGTTTCCCCCGGAATTTCCTGGGAGACTCCCGTCTTTTTCCTTTTCCTGAAGATTCCAAAGATTTTCTCAAACATGGAGTCCTCCGCTGTGGACTAGCTCCCCGATGAACTCTCTTCGCCAATCTCTGAAGGAGTAACAGCTCCGGGAGAAGGTTCCTGCAGGCTTGCGGGAATCAATCGGGCAAGACGTTCATCCAGTTCTTTGAGCTCAATCTGGAAGCTCTCGATATCCTGCATCTGGAGTTCGAGGAGTAACCGTTGGTTGAATTCGGCCCGTGCCAGCTCGAATTGGAACTGGTCATACTGCTCTTCAGTCTTTCTGGCCAAGGCTACGACTTCAAGGCGCGCCTCGTTTATCTGAGCCCTGACGCTAGCGATATCGCCGCGGGTCTTCGAGATGTCTGCCTCAAGCCCATCTATTCTCTTCACGAGTTCGTCGTATGCAGTCTCTCTCTCCTTGGCGGCGGTATATACGTTTTCAAATTCCTCCATCGCGCCTTGTGAATCGCGCAATTGGGCAAGCTGCTGCTGCATCGATTTCACCGCTGCCGGAGCGCCCATACCCTTGAACTCGCCGACTTCTGACTTCAGTTTCGCGTTCTCCCGCTCCGCAGCTTTTACCTGGGTCTCAATGTCAAGCTTCGGCTGGTCGGCGCCGGAAAGGCCAGCGGTTTTCGCAATGAGCGGCCAGAGGAAGATTTGGGTGACTCCTCCGAGGATGAGCGCAATCACGGCGACTACGACCAACGTGACAACCCTCTTCATCGGCGAAACGACCTTGGGTGTAACAGCCATCTCGCCAAAGTCGAGAGCGCCCGGCTCACCCGGTAATCCCTCCGGGGCTCCAACTCCAGCTTCTTCCAGACCCAGTCCCGCCCCCGAGACTTCATCGCTGATCGTGCGCTCATCGAAATCGCTTGCGCCGCTCGTGAAATCTTCTTCTCCGGTCGGATATGCGGCCGGAGCAAACGGAGCTTCCGCTCCGGGTTCAGTCTCACGGCCCACAGGAGCGGTCCCCACCTTATCAATCGAGTCTTCCAGACCGCCCATCTCTCCGAACTCTTCGCCCAGCCCAAATTCATCCAGAGCCGGCTCTTTACCGTTCATAATAGTCGTTTCGCCGCTCTGTTTCTTTCGTCGCCTTGTGAACCGCTTAAAAAGCCCGGATATCTTTTCGAACATTTCCTTGTTCCCTTTTGTTCACCCGCCTGAGAACAATGGCCCCCTCTTTTTTTAATTGTATCTCAAAACCCCTTTATTGTCAACCTGTTTCGTACACCGGCAGGCGCCTCTTCCTCAGCCAGATAGACCCCCTTTGCCCGGTTAGAGTGGCAAAGTACGTGCCAATCGCAAAAGTCCGGCACGCATCTAATCGCAGGGATAAAGAATCTGTCTCATCATTGGGGAGACTGTACGGGCACGGCGCTCTGTGCCCGTGCAGCGCCCCCAAGAAATCCCCGTTCTTATAAGGGCGCAGCATGCTGCGCCCGGGAGAATCGTATTTGCGGGACGGTCTCTAAAGTGCTCTTCACTGAATAATCCTTGAATGGACCAGCTTCCCACCATAGACGATGAAAAGCAACCCGAACACGAGGAGAAAACCTCCACACGCGCGTATCGCGTGTCCATACAGCTTTCCCTCAAGCGCATGTCTGCCTGAACCAGCCAGGATACCCACCAACCCGTACCACAGGAAATCAGCAGTGATATGACCCACGTAGAATACGATAATGCCTACCATACCCGCCTTGCCCGCAAACAGGGCGAGCGCCAGCCCTGCAGTGAGCCACCACACCAGCCAGTACGGGTTTGCTATCGTGACGGCGGCGCCGTCAAGAAGCAGACTGTGAACCCGGGCGGGCGAACTGCGCTCGTTGACGACGGCGCGTCCCGAAGCAACCTGCCTGAAGGCGCCGATGCCCATCCACACGAGAATCGCGCCGCCGAGAAGACCGACAGGGCCGGCCAGCGCGTCAACCGACACGAACCGTGCTACTCCTGCGGCAAGCGCGCCTACCATCACCAATTCGCACAATGAATGCCCCGCCGAAAGCCACAGCGCGGATGTCCTGCCTCGACTCAGAGACTCTTTCAGCGCAACCGCGAGCAGCGGGCCCGGCATCACAGCGCCGGTGAATCCGATAGCCAAGGAGGTAAAGAATATCATCATGAGCGTCTTCATACTTCAACCACCTACTGATACTTCTTGAACCCCTATTTCTCGCCTTCTTCCTTCTGCTTCTTCGCCTGTTCGATTATTTTCTGCGCAATGTGAGACGGCACTTCTTCATAGCGTGAAAACTTCATGGTATATGTGCCGCGGCCACCGGTTATCGACCGCAGTTCAGCCGAATAGTTCAGCATCTCGGCTTCGGGAACGAGCACGCGTATGACCTGGCCGTACGAGCCCGGTTCCATGCCAAGAATCCGACCCCGTTTGGAGTTGAAGATTCCGGTTATGTCACCCATGTACTCCTCGGGAACAACGACCTCCACCTCCATGATAGGCTCAAGCAGACACATCTCGATTTGTGAGGCTGCCTTCTGGAGGGCCATCGACCCCGCTAGCTTGAACGCCAAGTCGGACGAATCAACTGTATGCATCATTCCATCATAGAGTCGGACTTTCACGTCGACAACCTGAAAGCCGGCCAAAATGCCTCTCTCGAGGGCTTCGACGACTCCTTTTTCGACGGATGGAATGAAGTTCTTCGAGATCACGCCGCCGACGATGTTGTCGACAAACTCGAAACCCTCGCCGCGTCCCCTCGGGCTGATCTCAAGCTCGACCTCGCCGAACTGACCCCGGCCACCGGTTTGCTTCTTGTGGCGATAGCGCGCCGATGCCTTACCCTTGATTGCCTCCTTGTAAGGCACCGTGGGAAGCGCGGTGTCTGCGGACACATTGAATTTGTTCTTCAACCGGTCCATAATCACGTTCAGGTGGAGGTCACCCATCCCCGCGATGATATCCTCTTTCGTCTCCCGATTGCGATACGCTTTGAAGGTCGGGTCTTCCTCGGCGATACGATTGAGCGCGGTCATGATCTTGTCTTCGTCCGCTCGCGAGCGCGGCTTGACGGAGAGGCGCACCATCGGCTCGGGAAACACGATCGGGTCAACCTTATACGGATGCGCTTGGTCGCACAGGGTATCTCCCGCGGCAGTGATCTTGAGTTTCGGGACGGCTGCGACTTCGCCCGGACCGACGGACGCAACGCTTGTCTGCTCTTTACCCTCCATGATGAAGAGATTACTGATGCGCTCTTGTGTCTCCTTGTTTGCATTGTAGAAACCCACGTCGGCTCGTACGGTGCCAGAGTAAACGCGGAAGTAAGTCAACTGCCCGATGTACGGGTCGGTCATCGTCTTGAAAACGTAGGCTGCAAGCGGCGCGGCTGGGTCGGGCTTGAGTTCCACCTCTTCGCCCTTCGCATTTTTGGCCTTGCGAGTGGGCACATCCAGCGGAGAGGGCAAGCAATCCACGACGAACTCGAGCAATTCCTCGACACCCGCGCCCTTCTCGCCCGCTCCACAAAGCACAGGCACGATGGTGCGGGCTGCAATACCTTTCTTCAGTCCCCGCGCGATCTCTTCTTCCGACAGCGTTCCTTCTTCCAAGTATTTCTCGGTCAGCTCGTCGTCCGCGTCGGCAGCCGCCTCCACGAGTTTCTCCCGGTATTCGGAGAATTCCGCGCTCACCTCTTCCGGCAATTGCGCAGCATCGGCCGTCTTCCAGAGGCTCACAACGCCCTTCAAGCCTGTCTGCTTTCCGACGGGAATGGTGAACGGAATAAACGAACCCGAAAAGCCCTCCTGCAAAGATGCGAGCACTCTGTAAAAATCGCTATGCTCCTTATCGAGCTTGTTCACAAAAACCGCCCGCGGTAGTTTATACTCGTCGCAATAACGCCAACTGCTGATGGTGCCGACCTCGATTCCGGCGAATCCGTCAACGAGCAGAATCGCGCTGTCCAAGACGGCGAGCGAAGCGACCATCTCGGCAACGAAATCCGCATATCCGGGATTATCCACAATATAAATCCGTGTCTTCTTGAAATCAGTATGCGTCAGTTTGAGTGAGATGGTGAATTTGCGTTGGACTTCTTCTTCCAGATAGTCACCGACGGTATTGCCGGCCGCGATGGTTCCGGCCCTGCTTGTCTTGCCGGTCTTGTTCAAAATGTGTTCCACGAGGGATGTCTTGCCGGATCCCCCGTGGCCTACTAGGCCCACATTGCGCACGTCCTTCACGTCCAACTTGCTCATTTCTGCCTCCCACTCTTGCTCCGCCTTCGGCGGAGTTCCATGATGGTCACGCTCACCGGAGCGTCATGCGGTTCACTCGCATGAGACCGACCAATGTCTTGGCATCCGCTATCTCCCCGCTCTCGATCTTGCAGAACGCCTCCTTCATTGACATTTTATGCGTTTCGATTTGCTCGTCCCTATCGAGATTCGATTCACACTGTTCGAGCTCCGTCGCTACGAAGAGATACAAAAATTCATTGCAGAATCCGGGCGTCGTATAGAATCCGCCAAGGGACTCCATTTTGCCCGCGCGATGACCGGTTTCCTCGATGAGTTCGCGTTGGGCGCAGGCCAAGGGGGTCTCGCCTTGCTCCATCGTTCCCGCGGGGATTTCCCAGAGTGTCTTCCCGGCGCAATACCGAAACTGCTTTATCAAGATGACTTCTTTTGCCGAGGCCATCGGCACAATGGCGACCGCCCCCGGATGGCGGACGACCTCGCGTCTTGCTTCCTTCCCGTCGGGCAGGATAATTGTCTCGACCGACAGGTCCACGACCCGGCCCGAGTATATCTGCTTCACTTCCTTGACTTCGAAATCTTTCATTCAATCAACTCGATATGAAAGGCCAGTCTGAACTCCCGGGAAGGAAATAACGGTCTGGCATTGGCCGAGCGCTGACACACACAAATTCAGCAACGTTTTCCCGTCCTTTTGCAGGGGGCGTTCGCGAACGCCCCCTACAAAGACATTTGCCTATACCTATGAACTCAGTGGTGAAGAAGTGCTAAACAACCTTTGCACCATATGTCTTCCGCATGCGCTCGAGCGCAAACCTATGGAATTTCTGGTCGAAGTCGGCCACGCCTTTCTTCGGCACTGTGACCGCATAATCCCGGTCTCGCAGGCCGCCGACCGTATCCATCACGCAGATTGACGTGCAGACTCCGACGACAGTAACGTGCTGTACCTTATTCTCCTTCAAAATCTCTCCCAGCTTTGTTCCGTAGAAACCGGAAAATCGCGTCTTCGGGACGACGACATCGCCGCGTTTGGGCCTTAACTCGGGAATGATTTGTGCGCCCGGGGTCCCCTTGACGGAATGTTTCGGAAACAACTCAAACTCTTTGTCGTTCGGTTTGTGAGCATCGGTGAGATAGATGACGAGACCGCCGTTCTCCCTCGTCCGCTCAATTTCCTTCTTGATGAACGGCACAATTTTCTCGGCGGTCGGCCCGCAATAGAGCGCCCCGTTTTTGTCGATGAAATCGACGAGCACATCGATAATGATAAGCGCATTTCGAGCCATTCCGCTCACCCCCTTAGTACCCTTGGGCCTTGAGCCACCTCGCGCATCAGCCGCTGCCAATCTGCCGGAGAAAATCATCCACATCAAACGGTGGAAGTTCGTCGGAGACCTTGCTGCCTTCAGGCCTACGTCCGAGCGGACTTTTTAGCAATCGCTGCTGACACTTGCGGCAAAGGTCGAACACAAACTGCTTGTGCACATCTTCTTCCAACTGCTTCGGGTCCATATGCTCCATCTTCTTGATGAGCTTATGGATTTCCTCCTCGTAGTCCTTTTCAAGGTCGGAAAGCTCTATCTGCATCGCATCATATGCTGCAAAGATGTTCATTTTGACCACGTATCGGAGCTCATTCCGCTCGATCCGCGCGCCGCACATATCACAGATGTAGTATTTCACCCCGCAACCTCCACAGGTTAGTCAAACCCATAGGACTATCACACTAATCTAACACAAAGGCGTGGCTTTTTCAATTACGCTTCCTGGCAGGAACCGTGAGCAGCGAAGCCACCTTGCGCCGAGATATCCTAGCGCTTACTAGCAGAATTCCGCGTCATTTTCGCGGGCTATCCGTAGGTGCGAATTTATTCGCATTAACCGCTCCGTGCCTCCAGCCGAATGAATTCGGCCCTACAGAAATCATCTTTTTGACTATTTCCCATATGACGAGAATTTTTGCAACCAAACACTAAAGAAGAAGCGGGTGTGCGGAAACGACCACCAAGACCGTAAAGAACCGGGAAACCACCATGCACGAAAACACATATATTCGTATAAAGGCCTTCGCAGCTTTTCTTCGTGACTTCGTGCCTTTGTGGCTCAATTCTTCAAGAGGAGAGTTCGGACGCCGCTGCAATGAGCAGATGCGTGTTCTCAGAGAGGAACTTCGAGCGCCCTGCCTCGGGATGGTCCTTCTGATGCGTCTCGAACTCGGCGGATAGGGAATCGATGAATTTCTGTTTGGAATCGGCGTCCAGCTTTATCGGTGCTCCCGCCAGTTGCCTCTTCCCCCAACAACTCGTCAGCCTGGCCACAACTATCTCCCCGGGCTTGAGCTCGTCGCATGCGGCCTTATCCTCGAATGAATAGGAACCTTCTCCGAAAACGTCCTTCAATGTGAGGATGCCATCGTCGGTTGATTCCACTTCAAAGGCGCCCAGCCGTGAGGCCTTCCATTCATCAAGCAGTTTTCGCTGGTCCTCGTCAAGATGTTTGCCGCGCAGGTCGTCGAAGAGCTCGATAATGTGCTTGTTCTCGGATGAATGGACGTGTTCATGGATGAACCAGTCGAGAAAACGGATATTCAGGTGGGGGTCTTGATTCAACAAGAGGCTCGTATCTACCTTGTCGCGATGATATTTGCGGAACGCTTCCACCATTTCATCCTTGAATCTATCGCCCGTGGCAAACCTCAGGATTTCGCCGCGCAGACTTTCTTCCGCCCTGTTCGCGCGGTATGCCTGCAGGTCTATCGCGGTTTCCTTGGGCATGCAGCACTTCTTGTACTTCTTCCCACTGCCGCAGGGGCACGGATCGTTGCGACCAACTGTTGTCATGTTGTTCTCCGGGTTTCCTCAGGTTGTTTCTCGGGTACGCGTCGTCCTTAAAATAGTATATTTCAGCACGTTCGATTCTGCAAGTCACCTGTTATTGGGGTCAGGCCTTGAAATTTGACTTAAGGAGACAGGGGAGACAGGCCTCATCACGTCATGTATGTCTTATGTCATATTTCAAGGTCTGACCCCAAGGATACTGAGCCCCTCTCGCGCCTGTTCGAGGGTCGGGTCGAGGGAGAGCGCTTTTTGCCATTCGGCCTTGGCTTCTTGAAGGTTGCCGCGGGAATAGAGCAGAACAGCAAGATTATTATGCGCGAGGGCATACGACGGGTCAAGCTGAATCGCCCGGCGATACATCGCTTCGGCTTTGTCGAAGCTGCCCTGAGCTGCATGCATCACACCCAGATTATAGCTTGCCTGAGGCAGGTCGGGCCGCAACTGGAGGGCGATTTCGGTATGTCTAATGGCATTCTGCACATCACCTTTGCGGAAATAGGCGTTTCCGAGGTTGTATTGCACGCGGAAATTGTCGGGAGCGCACAGGACCGTGGTGTGGTAGAGCACAAACTCGTTCTTCCACACGGTATTGCGCCTGATTGTCAGAACGGAAAGAACGACCATGACAATGATGAGCGCCGCATTCAGGAAATGGCGTGCGGCCTGGGCAGGCTTGCCGCACACATTCATCCGATTGACTTCAGATGAGACCACCATCCCAACGAGGGCGCAGAATCCGACCGAGGAAAGGTAGAGAAAGCGCTCAGCCTTGAGCGCGGAGATGGGAATTATCTGGAGCACCGGCAAGAGTCCCAGAAAAATCCATGTGGCAAAAAAGGCAGTCACGGATCGGGCAGCAATGCGACGCGCGGGCGCAGCATGCTGCGCCCCTACAGAGAAAATGAGGGAGAATGCAATTGCGCCGCCCGCGATAATGAGCGCGCCGATGGCTGCGAGATTCGCTATGGTCGGACCTTGCTGCACGTGCACGACGTAGTCCGCACACAGATGAATCGGTAGTACGAGAAGTCGGAGGTAATCCCAGAAGACCAGTGGCATCGTGAAGAGAATTTCCCTCGGCGATAGCTTCTCTTGAAGCGATGGAGCTATGTTGAGCAAGCCGAACCTCGCGGTCAGATAGAGCGCAAGCACCAGCCAATAAATTGTATGAACCGGCCATGCCGCGCGTTTTCCTCCGGCGGATTTTCGGGCTAGGTCACCCACAAGCACGAGCGCCGGCAGAACGACCGCGATTTCCTTTGCGAGCAGCGCGAGTGCGAAAAACGCCAACGATAGAGCTACTTTGAGATTCCCTGCCCGGCCATCGTTTCTCCTGAAGAAAAGAAGAATTGACACCAGCATCAGCGCGGTTGCGATGACATCGGTGCGCCCGGAAACAAACGCGACGGATTCGACGTGAACAGGGTGGACCGCGAAAAACGCTCCCGCCACGAGCGCCGCCGTCGAAGAGTTGGTCACCCTGAGGATAAACAAGCCGACGAGCGCTGATGCGAGCGCGTGCCAGAGCAGGTTCGTGAGGTGGAAACCGAGAGGATTTGGACCCCAGAGCGTGTAATCGACCGCGTAGGAGAACAATATGAAAGGCCGGTAATAGCCGCGGGTGCTCGGCTGGCCCGATTGTGACCAGAAGTGGCGCGAGAGGAAGCTGCCAGCTTCAGACAGCCCGTGAACCGAAGGATTGTTGACGATAAGCTCATTATCGTCCCAGACGAAATCATTGGGGAGTGTATTGCAGAAGACAATGGCTGCCAGGAGCGCTGCCGTGAGTGGAATCCAAACGGCAGGATTTCGTATGAGGTAGGCCATTGTGAGACTCCGGCAATCCGGATGACAGACGATTGCCTAAGCAGGCATAGCTATGATGAACGCCGCTGTTCGTCATTGCGAGGGAGTGACGGGGCGCAGACCCGAACGACCGAAGCAATCTCTTTCATGAGGTCGCAAGCGCACAGAGATTGCTTCGCCATCCCGCGAAACGCGGGACGGCTTGCAATGACAATCGGAGCAAACGTGCTTCTTCCATACAAATCCCCAATCGTGGGGTGCGGTACTAGCGACAATAGAAAGTGACCATATCCAACCAAACACTAGTGCTTCCTTGCAGAATTTCGCGTCATTTTCGCGGGCTATCCGTAGGTGCGAATTTATTCGCATTAACCGCTCCATGCCTCCAGCCAAATGAATTCGGCCCTACAGAAATCATCTCTTTGACTATTTCCCATATGACGAGAATTTTTGCAACCAAACACTAGTCCGCGCATCCGCGCAGCTTCTTGTGCCAGTTCCACGCCGTCGAGAGTATTTCATCGAGCGCGGAATGTTGTGCCGTCCAGCCGATTGCCCCCTTGAGCTTTTCCGCGCTCGCGACCAGCGAGGGCGGGTCACCCGGTCGGCGAGGCGCATTGACTGCCGGTATGCTACGCCCGGTTACGCGCTCGGCCGCGCGGATGATTTCCCGGACGGAATGTCCCGTGCCGGTACCGACATTGAACACGGCGCTCGCGCCTCCATCCATGAGATACTCGAGCGTGCGGATATGAGCGTCTGCCAGGTCGCAGACATGAATGAAATCGCGAATGCATGTCCCGTCGGGTGTATCGTAGTCAGTGCCGAAGACCCTGAGATTGGGCGTACGTCCGACTGCGACATCGAGCGCCAGCGGAATGAGGTGGGTCTCCGGCTCGTGAGTCTCTCCGATTTCAGCCTCCGGGTCACATCCGGCCGCATTGAAATAGCGAAGGCTGACAAACTGCATGCCATACAGGCGCTCATGGCTGCGCAGGATATCCTCGAAAAGCGACTTCGTCTGTCCGTAGGGATTAATCGGATTCTGCGGATGTTCTTCACGAATCGGCACGTGTATCGGATTCCCGTACACGGCGGCAGAGGACGAGAAGATTATGCATCGGACATCGTGCGCAAGCATGGCCGCGAGAAGATTCATCCCGCAGAGAACATTGTTCTCATAGTACATCATCGGCTTCTCGACCGACTCGCCTACATAGCAGGATGCAGCGAAATGAATGACGGCGTTGATGCGGTGGCCGGAGAATATCTGACGCACTGCGTCCGGATTTCTGAGGTCGGCCTGAATGAACTCGCCGCCCACAACGAGCTTGCGATACCCGGTGGAGAGGTTATCAATAATTATGGGTTCATAGCCACGCCGCAGAAGCTCCTTAACGGTATGGCTTCCAATGTAGCCCGCTCCGCCGGTGACGAGAATGTTCTTGGAGGTCATGCGCTGGACCGGTACCAGGGATGTCGCAGGTTAGAGCTTAACGACTCGTGCATCGTTGATGTAATTGATTTGCTTAATGTCATCCATGATGCCCGTTGTGAGTTGCGAATCCAGATTCAGAATTGTCGCCGCTTCACCGCCGCGGCGTGTTCTGCCGAGCGTCATTGCGCCGATGTTAATCCCATTTTGGGCCATGAGCGTCCCCAGATTGCCGATGATGCCGGGCTTGTCTTCGTTCAGACAGATGAGCACCACGCCCTCAGGGCATGCATCCAAATAGAACTCATTCAGTCTCACAATGCGCGGCGTGGTCCGGCTGAACAGCGTTCCCGCGACGGAGCATTCTTCTTTATCCGTCAGCGCGCGCACGGTAATCAGATTCGCGTAATCGCGCAACATCTGCCCCTTGCGTTCGGTGACCGCGATTTTGCGTTCCGCCATCAAGAGCGACGCATTCACATAGTTGACGTTCTGGTGCAGAAAACTCTCGAGGAATCCCTTTATCACCGCCGTCCGGATCGGCCTGACGTCGAGCTGCTCGATGTCTCCGAAAACCTCGACGACTACTTCGCGCACGCTGCCCTGAGGGTACTGAGCCTGGAAGCGGCCGAGCTTTTCCGCGAGCTCGAGGTAGGGCTTCAGCTCCATGTACACCTTCGGGTCGATCGGCGGCACATTGACTGCATATGCCACAGGCTCGCCACGGAGCGCTCGCACCACCTGGTCGGCGACCTCGCACGCCACGTTCACTTGCGCCTCTTCGGTCGATGCGCCCAGATGCGGGGTTGCTATGACCGAATCAAGCTCGAGCAGCGGGCTATCGATCGGCGGTTCTTTCTCGAAAACGTCCAGAGCCGCGCCGGCGACTTTCCGCTCCTTAAGAGCCTGATAGAGTGCTTCCTCGTTGATGACGCCGCCGCGCGCGCAGTTGATGAGACGGACATCGGGCTTCATCATGGCAAATTGCTGATGCGAGATGAGGTTCCTCGTGTGCTCATTGAGCGGCACATGGAACGTGATGAAATCAGAGTTTCGAATGAGCGTTTCGACGTCAACGGGTTCGACATTGAGAGAGCGCGCCCGGTCGGGTGAGAGGATGGGGTCATACCCGAGCAGCTTCATGCCGAGTGCATGCGCGCGCCGCGCGACCTCACTCCCGATTCTCCCGAGCCCGACGATGCCAAGCGTCTTTCCGTAAACTTCGGCGCCGGTGAACTGCTTGCGCTCCCACTTGCGGCTTCTCATGGAAGCGCACGCCTGCGGGATATTCCGCGCAAGGGCGAGCATCATGGAGACGGTATGCTCGGCGGTCGATATCGTGTTGCCGCCGGGCGCGTTCAGGACGACGACTCCCCTTTTGGTCGCTGCGCCCACATCAATATTATCAAGCCCCACGCCCGCGCGCCCCACGACTTTGAGTTTCATGGCCGCCTCGATGACTTCCGCGGTCACTTTCGTCTCGCTTCGCACGATGAGCGCATCGTAGTCGGGAATGACTTTGAGGAGTTCCTGCGGCGAGAGCTTCGCATTGACTTCGACGTCAAACTCGCCTTGCTGCTTGATGAAATCGACCCCTTGCTTCGCCAAAGGGTCACTGATCAGTATTTTCATTTTGGCGGTCTTCTTCTCAGTCATGGTAGTGAGCAAACGCCTTCTCTGCGGCGGCCACTCCGGCGCCGGGCTCACACGCGTGACCGAGCTGACGGAGCACCATTTCGAGCGCCGATATCGCGGTGATTACGTCGGCTTCTTCACAATATCCCAGATGCGCGACCCGAATTATCCTGCCCTTCAGCTTGTCCTGGCCCCCCGCGACCGTGATGCTGAAATCGCGCGTCAGCTTCTTGCGCACGGCATCGGCATCCATCCCGGCGGGCATGATAATGGCTGTCGCAACGTTGGACGGCGCCTTCGAAAGCAGCTCGAGCCCGAGCGCAAGCGCCGCCTCTCGAGTTGCTCTCGCGAGACGCGCGTGCCGCTTGACGACGTTCTCCAAACCCTCCTGCCTGATCAATGCCAATGATTCTCTCAGCCCATAGATGAGCGACACGGCGGAGGTGAACGGCGTGTCGGTTTTCGCCAGACTTTTTAGTGCTTTGTCATACGATAGATAGAACTTTGGCAGATTCGACTTCTTTACTGCTTCGCGCGCCTTGGCGCTGATGCTCGCGAACGAGAGGCCCGGCGGCAGCATTAACCCCTTCTGTGAGCCCGCGACGACGACATCCACCGACCATGCGTCGGTTTTCAGGTCATCGGCGCACAGGCCGCTGATGGCATCGACCACGAGTATCGCCGGATACGAGGCGACGGCCTTGCCGATTGCCTCTATGTCATTGTGGACACACGTGCTTGTCTCACAGAGGGTTGTGAAGACCGCCTTGATATCCGGATTCTTCTTGAGCGCCGATGCAACTGCTGCAGGGTCAACCGCGCGCCCCCATTCGACATCGAGCGGCATGACCTCAACGCCGTATGCCTCGCACAATTCACCCCAGCGCTCGCCGAACTTGCCGCCCCTCACCACCAAAGCGCGATCGCCGCGGGAGAGCGTATTGACCACGGCAGCCTCCATCGCGCCCGTGCCGGACGCCGAGAAGGTAATGACGGGATTGCTCGTCTGAAAGATATGCTGGAGTCCCTCATTCACTTCCTTGAGAATCGCCTTGAATTCGTCGGTTCGGTGGTGAATGACGGGCTTCGCCATGGCAAGGAGCACCTGTGGCGGCAGCGACGTAGGGCCCGGGGCCATTAAGAGATATTTCCTCATGTCCACTCCTGTTTGCAAATAGCTCGGCCCCCGTACCGCCGAGTGGCCGAGCAAAATTCCCAACTGAATTCTCCTAAAATATCAAAAATGATGCATCATGTCAAGCCGGATGCGTGCGTGACACGGAGCGCACGGGGAAAAACGCATAGTAGTAATCAGACAGCGGAGGGTTACAAGCTCAGAAATTCTTCCGGCGAAATCCCAGCTTGTTTGAGGATGGCGCGCAAAGTTCCTTCAGGAATGTCTCCTGGATGATTTGGGATGGTCGTTCTTGCTCTCGTGGTTGGATTCCACCAAATCTCGTGGCTTCCCTTGGCGTGGCGGTCGAATTGAAATCCGACTTTCTTCAATTTCCGAATGACGTCCTTGTACTTAAATCCCCCTAGCGCCCCCATCAGCCGATCCCGACCGCAATGTGAATGTCCATTTCCTCTTCGGGCTTTTTGATACCTGGTGGCAAGGGGTCTCCGTGCTCTTCGTATGACTCTACGAGTTTTCTCGCCACATCTTGGGCTATCTCTGTCGTCTCGGCGAGGGTTCTGCCCTGCGCGACAAGGCCCGGCAAATCCGGACTTGTGGCGACATAG
>QZKI01000045.1 GCA_003598055.1 Candidatus Abyssobacteria bacterium SURF_17
CTGCTACTACGAATCACGCTTACGCTCATGAAGCTAAAGAAGAAAAAGAGGACATTTCTAATGGGCTAAAACAGAGGACATTTCTATCCGGCCTTGACATTCGCAACACTGTCGCTTGACATTAGGCCCTTGATTGCTATAATAAACACGTGCTGTTGATGGCTTTTATTCGCATCCGTGCGGGCGGTTAGCTCAGATGGCGAGAGCGCCTGCCTTACAAGCAGGAGGTCACTGGTTCGAGCCCAGTACCGCCCACAATTCCTTGATGTGAGCCAACTTGCGCATGTTCTTGCAAGGCATTGCGTAAGCTGGCTTTTTCATTGAGGTTGCCGGTCTTGGGGATCGAATGGCGGGTATGTACTTTCTTGCAACTTGTTGAAGTGCCTTGCCGGAAAAAGCGGCCAGTTTGGGACAAATCAGCGACCAACAGATTTCCCTCGTTCTTGCCTGCATCCGATAATGCATGGCTGACAGTCAAGCGTTTGTCATAAAAGCTGCATCTCAGCCCACGCGGCAAGAGAGGGCATAATCATCATGACGTTGGCCTTATTTTAGAGGGTTGGGACACGTTCATCGCGTCATCCTTTAGACTATCCTATTTTTCGTGACATCTCGGGCCTGATTATAATAATATTGCCAAAGACCTCAAGGAAATCTTTGCACGAATTACGCGGACAAAGTACCAAGCGTGCGAAGGTATAGTAACTCGGAATCACGGGCTTACTGAAAGGACTTTGAAAATGCCAAGCGAGCAATTCGAGATGTTCCTTGAGATGGCGAAATCACAGATGGCGGAGGCACAACCATCAACAGACAACGTCGAAGAGGCGCGCGCATACTTCGAGAATGTCGCTTCAATGTTCCCGCTGGCGGAGACGGTGCAATGCGAACCGATACAAGCGGGCACCGTACGAGCCGAGTGGATCATGGCTCCGGAGGCTTCCAATAGAGGGACGATCCTCTATCTCCATGGCGGAGGGTACGTCGTGGGTTCACTCAACACGCACCGGGAAATGATTTCTCGCATCTCGCGCGCGGCAGCAACCCGATGCCTAGCGATTGAGTATCGGCTAGCACCGGAGAATCCGTTCCCTGCAGCCGTCGAGGATGCGGTTGCGGCCTACCGATGGCTTCTTTCAAGCGGCGTCGAACCGAAGAGAATTGTAATCGCGGGGGATTCGGCGGGCGGAGGCCTCACAGTGGCGACGCTCGTGGCCCTTCGCGATGCGGGCGAGCGGCTGCCGGCAGCGGCGGTGTGTCTCTCGCCGTGGGTTGACCTCGCCTTGAGCGGAGAATCCATGACCTCAAAGGCGGAGGTGGACCCGTTCGTTGACAAGCCGAGCATACAGCTAATGGCAACACTGTACCTGAACGGGAAGGACCCGCACACGCCGCTGGCGTCGCCTCTCTATGCCGACGTAAGGGGACTGCCTCCGATGCTGATTCAGGTGGGAACCGCGGAAGTGCTGCTCGACGATTCGACGCGGCTTGCGGAGCGCGCGCAGGCTGCAGGAGTGGATGTCACGCTTGAACCGTCGGAACACATGGTACACGTATGGCACTATTTCGGGACGGCGTTCCCGGAAATAGCAGAAGCGGTAGAGCGCATCGGCAACTTCATTCAGCGGCATGTGCCGTGAGCACAGGGCCGTCAGGCGTTGATTTCGACAGCAGGTCTTTTAGCGTACTTTCTGAGCGCATCTTCGTTCAAGGACACACCCCATCCAGGCCCCTGTGGGACCGAAGCATACCCGTTGCTGTAGTCTATTGGCTCAACAATCAGGTCATCTTCGAGCATGACGTGTCCGAAGAGTTCGGCGGCATGACCCAGCGAATGATACCGTGCCGCAGCAAGGTGAATCTGCATTGCCGAAGCTATCCCGAGTGTCTGGTTGTGGATCACGACACCCATCCCTCGCTGTTCGGCACAGGTTATTGCACGAAGGGCATTCGTGACTCCGCCTGGCCGTTCGGAGTTTATGCCGACAATACCGATTGCGCCCAGTTCCATGAGTGTGACAATATCCTGCAAAGAGAAGCAGCCTTCGTGGGCCATGAGCGGCGTGTCCACTCGTTTCTGCACATATGCCATGCCGACATAGTCCGAAGCTCTGACCGGTTGCTCCGCAAAATCAATTCCAAACGGCTCGATTGCCTTGATTGCGCGCACGGCGTCTGTGGGCGAGTATGCACCGTTATAATCGACGCGGAGGCGCACATCATTGCCCAGAGCCTCGCGCATTCGACGGATGATTCTCGCATCTTCCTGGATGCTGTTGCCCAGCTTGATGCGGAGCGTCTGAATTCCTTCACCGTGGAAGTATTCTGCAAACCCGACCATTGAGTCCACGTCCATCAAAGGAATCAACGCTGCAAGCGGAATCTTATCGACAGCCCGTCCACCCATGAAATCGCTGGCCGGCCTGCCTGCGATGCGACCCATGAGGTCATAGCAGGCCATATCGAGAAGGCCTTTAGCCACCTCGCTTCGTGCTACGTTACAGTCCATGCGGTGACGGATCCGCTCCACGTTGAAGGGGCTTTCTCCGAGGACATATCTCCCGAGCGCATGCTCGATAGCGTCTATGATCTGTTCCGGCGAGACGCCAGTCTCAGGCAGCCAGACAAATGCCTCGCCTGTGCCGATATTCCCATCATCCGCGACGAGCCTGCAGATGACGAAATCTTCTCCGAGCCAGGCTTCCTCAGCCGCTATCGCCATCCCCAGACCACCTGAACCGGATTGCATTGCCTGCTTTACCGTCTCCAAGAATGGAACGAACAGGGGAGTCAATTCAATCCGTATGATTTTTGGGCCGGAATGTGCAGTCACGTCTGCTATCTCGCTCATTACGTGGTCCCTCTCTGAAGATAGATACTCTTACGAAGACAAGGGGAGGCGTCTCTGACGGTCGGAGTATACATCAGCGGATTTGGGATTATCAAGAAGTGTTGTCACTACTGCCAGGAATACAAGAGCAGGACGCGGGATGTTCGTCCTTTGTTTCGGTCTTGGGCGAATCGGCGGGGTGGCCCTCTACTTGAGCCCGAATTTCTGCATTCTGTAGCGGAGCGTATCGCGGGAAATGCCGAGAAGCTCTGCGGCGCGGCTTTGATTTCCGTTGGCCTTGGCAAGTGCCTTAGCGATGAGGTCCTTCTCGACTTCCCTGAGCGAAAGTCCCTCGGCGGGGAAATGTTCCACCACTTTTTCCGCGGGACTGGCATGTGAGTAGTTGGTGATTTCAGGGGGAAGATTTTCGGCCTCGATCGTCTCGCTCGTCTCCAGTATCAGAACCCGTTCGATAATGTTCTTGAGTTCGCGGACATTGCCCGGCCAGGGATAGTTCTTGAGGAGTTTGAGCGCTTCCTGGGAGATTCCCTTGACATCTTTCTTAAGATCAGCGTTGAATCGTGCCAAGAAAAACTCGACGAGACCGGGGATGTCTTCCGTACGTTCGCGCAGGGGAGGGATGTGGATCGGTATCACCCGAAGCCTGTAAAAGAGGTCGTTTCGGAATCGCTGCGCATTCACTTCGGCCTGAAGGTTCTTGTTCGTTGCTGCGATAATGCGCACTTCCACCTGGATTTCCACCGTTCCGCCTACTCTGCGGAAGCGCTTTGTTTCAATTGCTTTGAGGAGCTTGCCCTGAAGCGTCAGCGGCATGTCGCCAATCTCGTCAAGATATATGGTGCCGCCGTCGGCGAGTTCGAACAGTCCTTTTTTTGTTGAACGCGCGCCCGTGAACGCGCCTCTTTCATGGCCGAACAACTCGCTTTCCAGCAACGTCTCGGGGAAGGCGGAGCAGTTGATGTCGAGGAAAACCGCCTGGGCGCGGTCGCTGAGCGAGTGGATGGTCCGTGCGATAAGGTCTTTACCCGTGCCACTTTCTCCCTGCAGCAAGACGGTGGTGAATTTGCTTGCAGCTACCTTTTCCACCGTCGCAAACACTTCCTTCATCACGGGCGAATCGCCCACGATATTTTCGAACCCATAGAGGGTCTTAAGCTCGTCTTTAAGCGTTGAAAGCTCGCGCCGCACCCTGGCGGTCTCCATCGCCATCTCGATTCGCAGTTTTACATCCTCAATGTCGAAAGGCTTGCATATGTAGTCGACTGCCCCTTCCTTGACAGCTCTTACCGCCGTCTTCACATCTGCTGTTCCGGTCACTATGATGAAGAGAGGATGCATGTCCTTTTTTACGGACCTTTCCATTACCTCGAATCCATCTATGCCGGGCATTCTCAGGTCCAGTAACACGACATCGGGCTCGTTCTCCTCAATCATGGCTAAAGCCTCTTCGCCGGAGGCAGCCTGCCGAGTATCATAGCCGGCCTGGCTCAAGTCTTTTTCGAGGGACCATCTGATGAGATGCTCGTCGTCAACAATCAGTATTCTGGCCTTTTTCATACTTGTATCCTGGAACCAATGTGGCAGGTGTCTTGAAACAAATAGAGAACGCTTGTCGCTGTGGCGAACTCTGATGCGTATCGCATGGAGGAATGAATCAACGCACGCTCCTTCTCAGATTCCTTCAGAAGATGCGGGACCAGCCACGTGTGCGTGGTCCGCAGGCTTCCTGTTTGCCGCGGGCAGCACTACGATGAAGGTACTGCCTGCGCCAGGCTCGCTCTCAACGTGTATTTCGCCTTCATGGTCCTTGATGATTCCATAGCTTATGGAAAGGCCGAGCCCGGTACCTTCTCCGGGTTCGCGGGTGGTAAAGAACGGGTCGAATATCTTTTCCAGATTTTCCGGTCTTATTCCCTCGCCTGTATCCGAGAAGCTCACACGTACCGTATCGCCGCCCGGTGTTGAATCGGTCGTAACGACGAGCTTTCCACCTTCTGGCATTGCGTTTCGAGCGTTAACAATAATATTGAGAAAGACCTGCTGCAACTCATTGAAATCCCCTTTCACCTCGGGGAGACTTTCCGAAAGCAGAGTTTTCACCTCAATGTTTGCCTTTTGGAAATTGCCTCTTGTAAACGCCAGAACATCTCTGATTGTCTTATTGATGTCCACCAGCGCAAATTTCTTTTCTGAAACGCGCGCGAAGGTCAGCAGGCTGCCAATAATAGACTTGCACCTCTGTATTTCACGCTCGACGTGAACGAGGTTCTCCTCGAAACCCTGTGCCTCCTCCTCGCTGAGTTTATTGAGACTGCGCGAGCGCAGTGTCCTTGCAAACACCTGAAGAAATGCGTAAATCCCTGCAAGTGGGTTGTTCAGCTCGTGCGCAATTCCCGCCGCAAGTTCGCCAACCGCCGCCAGCTTTGCAGATTGTATGAGTTTCGCTTGCGTTTCCGCCAACTGTCGGGTTCGCTCGGCCACCCTGTCTTCGAGCGTCTGGTTCCAGCGCTCGATATCTTCCCGGTATCTCCTCAGGTCATCGATCATCCTGTTGAATGATTCACTCAGCTCGCCTACTTCGTCCCCCGTCTTCACGGGAACGTGCTGGTCGAGCTTGCCGTCCGCGATATCTTTGCTGGCCCGAGAAAGCTCGCGAATCGGGGCCACAATGCGTGAGATGGTCATGACGAAGACCGGTACGATGATCAGAAGCATCAGACCGACGGCAACTATCGTTGTAATAATGATGTCGGTCTTCGCCCTGACAAGGTCTTCTTTTGACTCGAACACGGCCACGAGGGCTTCCTTCTGGAAGTTGACGACCAGCGGAGCAAGGATGAGTTTCATGGAATGGTCGGCGCAATCGAAATCGGCGAAGTAGGGGGTACTCCCGTCGAGTGTGTGTTTCAACAGTCTGGGTGTAATCAGATGCCTGATTCTCTCGTCACAGTCTGCATCAGAAGAGCTTGATCCGACAAGTTCCCCGTGATAGTAAATCTGTATTCGATGAGCCCCGATTTTCCGCAAGAGACCCTGCAGAAACTCCCGGTTCATTTTCCTCGAGACCGTTACAACCGACCGGCTGCCTGCCCTCCCCTCGATTGGAGCGACCGCAGAGAGAGCAATTCCTTTCTCTCCCTGCGCCTGGAGCACGAGCCCCGTTGTCCGTATCCCCAGCATGCCAAGCCGATTCAAATCGGGATTGCCGGCCTCGAGCGGGTTTCCTCCGCCGATGTTGGAGACTATCTGGTTCTCCTTCATGAATTCCAAAAGGTAGATGAGCACGAGGCGGCTGTCTCTCGCCTCGGAGATGTGGCCTGCAAGCTTTTCGGTGTCTGCAATAAACTGGGCGTAGAATGCGAGGCTTGTTTCCATATCATAGACGATTTCCTGGATCAATCGTAGGTCAGTACTGAGTTTCTCGTCGACTCTTGCCTCCACATTGTTTGACACAAGACCTGTCATGACATAAATGGCCAGGCCGCCGATCAGTATCATGACGGCGATGAACGGCAGGAATATCTTGTTGAGCACCTTGTTTTGGCGCGCCAAGAGTCTCTTCCAGAACTCTCTCATTCCTGCTCGCATCTGGTCACCGCTCAGTCGACATTAAGTAAATCGCTTGGATTAAGATTAATCTCATCGAGCATCCCGTAGAGCTCCGAGTAATCCGAATCCGTCGTTTCGAGGAACCTGTCCGCATTCCCGAGGGCCATAAGGGCTGCTTTGCCCTCCGGGTCCTGTGACATTCCCAGCAAGGAATCCTTTATTGTCAGTGCAATATCCATCTTTGAAGAAATTTCTTCCTCTACTATGGTGCGGCGAGCCCGCCTTTGGTGACACTCGAAACAGGGATTCGTGAGATTTTTCCTGAGTACAAAGGCGTTCGACGGCACCGGCGGGGATTGGGCCAGAATCCTGACGGTTTGTTCGAGCGCGGGATTCTCTCTAACCAGCATCCTGTAGACCAAATCCTTCGCGGCCCCAACATCGGCCCTTTTTTCAAGGACGGCAAGAATCGCGTCTTCGTGTGTCCCGACGAAGCTGGCCTCGGAGAAGTATGTCCCATAGTCGGAGATGCCCTTGTCTTTAAAATAGTAAAGAGGAAAAACATACCCGGCCGTTGTTGTCTTTCCCCCCATCACAAGCCGCCTGCCGCGCATTTGCTCAACCGATTCGATACCGCTATCGGCGCGCACGAATACGATTCCTCGATATGTGGAGACCCCCCCATAATCTGGCCGGGCCAGCACGGTAACATAATCTCGCACGGTAGCATAAGCGAGGCTTCCGAGAAAAGCGGCATTTATGTCTCCATTTGCGAGACTGCGGCAGGCTTCTATATACGTTGGCAAAAGCTTCAGCTTTACGGAAAAGCCTTCGCCAAGCTTGTGAGATAGATATTCAACCAGTGGTTCATATCGTTGGCTTTGAACCAAGAGGTTTTGCTCCGGGACGATTCCCACCAGGATTTCATAGCGTTGAGGCACATAACCGGAGTTCGCGATTATCTTTGAGCCGGTCTCTGAAAAGACGAAGTTTACGAATTTCATTGTGGATGCTTTCGGTGCTGGGCTCAGCACCAATCCGAGGGGTCTGAAAAATTTGTAATGTCCATCCTGGATGTTTGCGGGAGTCGGCTCCACCCCATTGACGGAGATTACATTGACGGGCAAATCTTCCATGACGATCTCGGCGAGAGCTGTATAGCCGATGGAGTACGGGATTAGTTGGATCGATTCGGCCACTTGATAAGGCCGTTCTATAACCATTGCTTCGGGGTCAACACGGAAATCGTTGCCTAAGAATGTTGCTCGAAATGCAATTTTGGCCGACGTATGCTCCGGTCGGTCTATAAGCGCGATTTGTGCGTCGGGCCCGCCCACCTGGCCCCAATTGGTGATAATTCCGGCATAGATGTGCCTGATTTGGTTTGTCGTCAAATTCGTTATCGTTACATTTTCGTTCGTGCAAAAGATCATCCCGTCTACCGCAAGGTGTAAGTATTGAAGGTCGGCTTCTTTCTCGCTCGGAGACATTTCCCGCGAAATCGCACCGATGTCATACTTCCTCTCAGCCGCGCCGGCAATTCCTGCATCAGAATGAGAATCCGGAGGGAATACCATTTCTATGCCTGGCTCTTTCTTGGAAAACTCGCGTGCCAATGTCTTCAGAAGCGGTGTCATTGCGGCGGAGCCGGATATCAGGATACGCTCGTTTCCTGCCAAAGTTGTCTGCACAGGCGGCTCTTCCCGGCTGCAGAAGGAGAATACAAAAGAAAAGGATAGCGCCCCAAGCACGAAAAGAATGGCTATCCTGTTATCAGATGCTTTCCTGAGGGTTCGTTGAACCATTCACCAATAACCTCCTATTCACAACTAATATACCATAATCGTTGTCTGGACCCAAGCCTTCAACGGTTCTGGAGGGTCGTCCACTGGGTGATTTGACTCATATCCACAGGCCAAAAGCATGCTATTCAGTAGCAGTCCGTGACCGGGGATACCTGCACGTTTCACAGGAAACGACGAGTCCCTCGAGACCATCAAACTCCATAGTGCCAATTTTGAGGAAGCATGTCAGACGAAGCAAGCGAGGGGAGGTTTAGCACGCAGTTAAATCCTCTTCGAGATGGGCTATTGTCCGGAGCAGCGTGAGCAGGTTCTGCCTGTCATGTTCGTCCAAATCGGTAAATTGCGAGCCGATGATATGGAATCCGCCCGTCGCTGAGGGACGCGAGTGGAGCACGTTCACCCAGGTAGCGATTCCGGGCCCTACGATTGGCCGGATTTCAAGAAACAGACGCGTGCCGGGGGAAGCCTCAAGATTCGTTTCCAGGCAAAGGCCGTCGCAGCAAACGTCAAGAACGACGGCGCCGAATTTATCATCCTTTGGGCCATTTCCCGCACTCACGTGGGGCTTTACCACGCATGAGCAGGCGAAGCGCGAGCAGTCATGTCTCGTGAAGGCGCGACGCTCTTCGCGCTGCATCTCTTTCATCTCAACACCTGTCATCCCTTGCTGTTGGAAGACTCCGTTTGCTGAATCGGCCCCTCAGTCCGCAGCACGTCACTCATTCGAGAGTTCTCTCAGTCAATAGAGTGGAGCAAAATTCTTGCCAATGACGGATCACATTCCCGTATTCTTCATAAATTCCGGAGTCCACCGACACGTCCGCAAGGTTTCCCTGTATCGCGGATGCTATCTCTGGTGACACTGATAGCAGAGGTCGCCTCCGATGACCCCGACGCGAAGCAGGAATACCACGTCCGCGGTATGAGGGGCATGGCATGTTGCACAAACGAGAGTGTCGTCGCGGGTGAAATGCAGCCGGTTATCAGGCGGAATCTCAAGCTCCGCCGAGGGCTTCACACCCGTGGGGTGTGGAAAGCTCTTATGGCGGCTCGGATGGCACATCGTGCAAAGCTGTTCGACGTCCATGACGAGGTTTCCATTGCTGACGCCGCCATGCGGACGATGACACGTTGCACAGTTGCCCTCCCGATACGGGTAATGGACGAACCGCGAAACCCGCTGCGCGCGTGATTCGTGGCAGCGAAAGCAGAGAGGGGCGCCTTCATCCTTAAGGAGAGTCGCTGATTGAGCCATATGTGCTTGATGGCAGGCAACACAACCCTGCTCGACCGCCGTGTGTGGGTGCACCTTTATGAGGCTCTCCGCGACTCCTGCGTGGCACGTAAGACAGAGGTCTTTTTCAGGAGCGGCCAGGATACCAGCGTTCTCCGAGCCGTGCGAATCATGGCAATCCGTGCACTGGCCCTTGGAAAAGGGCTCATGTGCCTTCATGCCTTCCACCACCGTAACGTTATCGGCGTGGCATTGCCCGCACAGGGCAACACCCGTTTCCTTGAGCAACGGACTTTGGGGGGCGGCATGCGGCTCGTGGCAATTCAGGCAACTTTCCTCAGCCGGCAAATGAACGAATTTTGATTTTAAGGACGCATCCATATCTCCGTGGCAGGTGAGACAAAGCTCCGGACCGGAAGCGACCAACGCAGCCTTTGCCCCGCCTTCCGGTGTCACATGGCAGGAATCGCAAAGCCCTTCAGTGAACGGCGCGTGCGCGTTCTCAAGAACCAGCCCCTCCTTCGTGGAGTAGTGACCTTTGTGACACATGAGACAGTCCGCTTCCTGCGTGAGTAGATTCAAGTGTGCTTTATTAAAGCCGGGGTCGGTGGCATCGTGGCATGTGGTACACAGGTCCCACAGCCCCCCAATCAGCAGGGAAGGATTGGGCGAGGTATGCGGATTATGACAGTCTCCGCATGCTCCATCCTCAAATGGCGCGTGAACCGACGCGGGCCGCTCTCCCACCGGGAAACCCTCGTGGCACGTGAAGCAAAGAGCAGGGACGCGGTCCACCAGAAGAGGAGCGTTATCGGAGGCATGCGGACTGTGGCAGGTGGTGCACTCATCCACCACCGGGTGCACGGTCTTCATGGCCTCTTCCTTCGCAAAGTCTCTGTGGCAGACCGTGCACAGCGCCGACCCTTTCTCCTTGAGGCCGAACGTCTCGGAATCATGACAGGCATCACACTGTTTCGCCTCGACAGGGTAATGGACGTGCTTCTTATTCATCAGCTCTTTAATGTCATCGTGGCAGTCGAGACACTCGGCCTTTGACGGGTCGCGGTCCCGATTGAAGCCGGTTGAAAGAGCAAAGACGACTACGAGCAGAATGAAAACACAAACCCGGTTGAACGCGGTCAATTTTTCCGACTCCTCTCTTGTGTTGTTCCCGCGACTACCCATCTTCACTGGGAAATGCCCTTAATAGTCTCCCATTCCTGCAGCACGGCGCTGTGTGCCTTCTCCTTTTCGGCCTCAACCGCCTCAAGCTCCTGCATGGTCGGAGCCAATGGAATGACAGGTTCTTCCGGCGGCAGTTTCGGCGTGAGTTCGGTTGTAACGCGACGCGGGAAGGTAGCCGCCGCAATTTTCTCCTGCTCCGGATACATGGCGGCGCCGAGTGCCAGCACAAGGTCTTGTACAACGATTTCTGAGAGACTTCCGACCGAATTGACTCTCCCTATGCCGAAAACGGTTTCCTTGAAATCGCCTTGGAGCGAGTGGGTTGCCGCCCACACGATTTCTCCGGTGTTCGCATCCACGAGCCTCAGTGTCATCGAGACCGCGGGAAGCGGCCCGAGGTCGGTTGCGATTACCGTGTATTCATTGATACTCCCAAATACGATACCGTCGGCTGCAAGCTGCCGCGAGGCTTCCCGAATGGTGTCCAGGTCGAGCTGTCCGGCGACGCGTATGCGCGAGCGTATGATGAATTGCTGCACTTCGCCCGGTTCCACAATGTCCACAAGGCCGGAATTGTACAGATCGGAAGCCAATATGCTCGTCACGCGGCCGCCCGCATCGGGCTCTCCGCTCAGATTCTCGAGCGGAAATACCGCGATTCTGTTCAAACGTGTAATCTCGGGCGCGGGCCGAACCAGAAACTGTTGGGGTGCACAGGCACCGAACAACACTATCAGGACAAGAACGATGGCGCGGTCAATTGTGCGTGGTATCATTGTCATTCCACCATGTCTATGAGTTTTCGACACACGTTTCGCGTGAGAACCGAGAACAATTGCTCTTCCCCGACATCTATCACCGGCACCTTCGGGCTTCCCTGATCCGACGCAGTGCCCATGAATATTATGGTGCCTGTGTTCACGTCCACCCAACGCACGTTCACCGATACCACCGGATAGCTTTCATTCCGGAAACGCTCTCTGCCGTATTCCTGAACGCTGCCAAATATCAGGGTGTCGGCCTGCAAAGAGGCGCCCACCGATTTGATATCGCTCTGGCTGAGCGTGCTCCCAATCACATTGCTTTTTTGGAGAACCCGCGCAACTTCTCCGGGCTCCACCACGTCCACGGCAATGCTGCTCAGCAGTTCGGCGATATAGATCGTCGTCACCTTCTCACCCGCGAATTGAGCTGACGTGTAATTCTCGAACGGAATCACCGCCACACGGGTGATTGCGCTCAGGTCAGCCTCCGGGTTCGTGAACGCCTGTGTGCCGGTCGCACATCCCCAGCAAGAGAGTGCGATACCAAGCACAAACCATGCAATCGCTGGTCGGATTACTCTCGTCTTCACTCTCGCCTCCCACTGTTCGCCTGCAAGGTCAGTTTTATTGCATCCTCTCATTATCCCATGTTGAATCTGTCGCACAAATTGGTCTTCTGATGTTCCGGGCACATGATAGCTATTTTCTTATGTTATTCTGAGGCCATGGCAAGCGCAATAGCCCAATCTTTTGCATTTAGGCAAGGGAACGGTTATCATGTCCCCGGAATAACAGGGACAGCGCATTCAGAAAATCTTTGTCACCTCGACGAATATCGAATTCCGGTCGGTTTCTTCTCCTTCTTCAATCTCATAGTTGACCGACATGAGCGTATCCCATATGAACGGAAATTTGGCCTGTGTGCTGAAACTGTACACCTTCTCCTCGTCCGTCCCGCCACGATAGCCGGTGAAAAAGGTCAATTGCTCATTCATTCTCCAAACCAGGTTCGATAGATAGCTTAACCTGTCGGTGCTTGTGCCTGCAGAGTCAGTCTGGATGTAATCCACGTCCAGAAAGAGATTCAACCGCTGGCTTATAGCCCATGTTAAGTCTACACTGCTCAGGACGGTTTCGGAGCTTATATCAGGTGACCCGGCGAATCGACTGTCGCTGGTATTATATTCCGCTGTCGTATTCAATGTTATGTTCGGGCGGGGTACCAGCCGCAGCCGGCTCCGAATCCGTTGAGTGTCTACCTGTCCATCGGCCTCGAAATCTTGCGTCTCGCTCGTTGACAACTGCACATTGAGGTCGACTCCCCGATAGATTCTCATGTCGGTCGTGGCCGAAAAGGTATCGGTTTCCAAGGTCTTCTCGCCGTCCTGCTCGCTCTGCTGATTCGAGTAACCCAGGCGCATGCTGATTCGACTCGTTGGCAGGAGATTCAGACTCACCGAAGTGAATGCGCTGTCCTCGTCTGGCCCGACATTGGTGTCGAGACTGTCCAGAACATAGGAAGCCGCAAAGTTCACCCGAGGGATCGGCTGGAGCGAAAGAGTGTATGACTGGGTGAACTCATCCCGGTCGGTTTCCACATCGCCCGTTTCGGTATCGAGCAGTTGCACGTTGAATATCGAGCTGAGAGTGATCCAGCGATACGGCTGGAGCCGAAGTTGTGCGCTGATGTCGTTATTGAGCGTAGACACCAAATCATCGCCCGAAGCCTTATCCTCTTCCACCGACCGAAAGAAATCATAATCTACTGATGCATACACACCGGTGAACAGCTCGCGAGAGTAGAGAACATTCACGAAATCAGAGACCAGTTCCGTGCTCCGAGCCCGTTCTTCGCCGCTAACAGCGCCCACCTCAAGTATGAACACACCGGTGTTGGTGAGCACCTGAAATCTGCCGTTGCCCGTATCGGCGACGACGACGTCATCACCCGGTGTAATCGCGATTCCCTGTGGAGCGTTGAACTCGCCCGGACCGCTTCCGGCACTCCCGAACTCGTCGAGGAACACGCCGTTGGCGGTGAAAACCTGTATCCGGTTATTATCCCTATCCATCACATACACGCGGTTGGAAGCGCCGATAGCGACGTCCGTCGGAAATTGAAACTGACCCGGCCCGGAACCGAACGTGCCCCATTGTGTGACGAATGTGCCATCCGTCGTGAAGACCTGAACGCGGTGATTCTGTGTGTCCGCCACAAACACCTGGCTCCCGTTTGACGCAATACCCGACGGTGAGGAGAAATTGCCCGGACCGGAGCCGAATGCCCCGAAGGAGAACAGGAAAATGCCGTCTGCGGTGAATTTCTGAACCCGGTCGTTTCCCTGGTCGGTCACGTAAACGCCCGTTGCGTCCACTGCGACGCCGTAAGGAGCATCGAATTGACCATTTCCCGAGCCAAAAGAACCCCATTCCGACACAAATCTTCCGGTCATATCAAATCTCTCGACACGGTCGTTCTCGGAATCAACCACATAGATGAAACTCGGGCTGACATCAATGCCAAGCGGATTGTTGAACTGTCCCTCACCGCTGCCAAATCCCCCGAAGTCCCCCAGGAAAACACCCGAAGTGCTGAACCTGAATACCCTGTCCGCCGAAGTATCTGTCACATAGATCACACCCGCCAGGTCGGCCGCCACGCCGACGGGAGACTGCAGGTCGGTGGTCGTCAGGGTCGTAAGTTGATTATCAAAGTCGCGCTCCCGGTGCGAGGCGCGGACAGCCAGCGACCCCCGCTCATACCTGGTGCGCACCCCCCAGTTGGTCTCGACAAAGTCTGTCTGTGGCTCATCGAGGTCGTCTTCAGTTGACACCCGTGAGAAGTCCACCGTCAGGTCGGGATAATCGGGGTCGGGCTCAAACGTGAATGTTGTGAAAAAGGTGTCGGTCGTTTGGGTAAAGCCGCCCGGCTCATTGTTCTCCTGCTCGAATTCCCGATACTCAAGCAGCCAGCGGTACTCCGGCCCCGTCAGGTTGAAACCAATGAGCGGCCTGAGCTCTTTAGTGTCCGGATTATTCTGCTCCAGTTGTGAGAACTGGAAATACAGGTCGAGCAAGTCAACATTGCTGAAGGCAGTGCTCCAGTTCAGACGGATTCTCTGTTCAGTCGAAGAGAAGGTCTCGCCGTCTTCTTCTTGCGAACGATAGTTCACGGTTGCCGACCCGGTTAAATCCCCCGTCCATGCCGCAACGGGCGAAACTGCCAGAAACACCGCCGCAGCCAGAAGCAGCCGGCCGATTCCTGTTCCTGAAAAAACGAACCTACGCGATTGCACATCCGGTTTCTGGTTCACACGCCGTCAGCATGGCCTTTTCGCCCCCTATACGATGGGCAAAAATCAGTGGCATTCCACGGTACAGTCGCTCTTATCCCAATTGCCGCTCGGTCCCCAATTCGGTACATCGCTCTCCCTCAAAAGCACGGTGCCACCCAGATAACGTGCATTGTCAGTCCTCGTCACGAGCAGCGCCAGCCGATTGATTCCGTGCGGAATCTTGCTGTGGCAATCCATGCACGCTATGGGCCTTCCAGCCACGTTGTTTTCTCTTCGTGAATGAAACCCGTGGAGGTTATCCTGTCCATTATTTCTAGAAAAGCCGGTGTTCCGATTGTCCGCGTCCTGGGCATAGGTGATGAAATCGTGACAGAGGAAGCAAAGATGACCGCTTGTGTCCTCGCTGGACTGGCCGGTTGTCACGTTCCAGGAAGCCTTCAAGAGAAACTGGAGCTGTGACCCATGCGGGCCCTGAGGGTCACGCTCATTGTCGCTTCCATGGCAATCGGAGCAATGCATCCGAGCATCCCATCTCCATCCATTGACGAACTCGCCGCGCCCGTTCAAGTTGGGCGCCTGTATCACGTTGTGGGAGCTTTCGTTGTTTGGATTGAACTCGATTGACTGGTCTGTCTCCTGCCCGCCGCCGGAAGAGAGAAATGGCGGAAACGAGCCGTATGCCCAGTAGGAATGACACTTAAAGCAGAGTTGATACTCGAACTGAATATTAAAGGTCTCGTCCCGCGGCTGAAACGTGGGAAACGTATCGGGCATCATGCCATAGTCCGCTTCAACAAAGCTGACTCCCTTAAGAATGCCCGAGGCTTGATTGGTCCCGCGAATGTGAAGGACGCCGGTATGCACATGCACATTGTGGCAGTCGGCACATTCGACGTGCCGCCCTTGCAGAGAGAAGGTGCTCGGAATCATTTCCTCGCCCGCCGTATGGCGACCAGCCATTTGCCGACTATTTATTTGATGAGTGAACTGGTACGCCATTTGCGTTTCAATCTCTTTTTGCGCAGGACCCGCGAGCCTGTGGCAGCCCAAACATAAGCTCTCTTCACGCTTGAATAGAAGTGAGGGAATGAGTCCATCAAGGTCGCCCCAGCCATGCGGCGTATGACAATTGACACATTTGCCCTTTGCCTCCGGCTCCATGCGAGCCGGAGGCTCCGGCCCCGGCCATCTCACGAGAAAATCATCTTCATGGATTGAGCTCTCGTATTCGATCGAACCTCGATATGTCTCTCGTCGGCTGCTGCCCGAATGACAGGTGAAACACAGTTGATTCGTGTTTTCCATCCAGAGGGCGAAATCTCCCATTCCGCCCGGGGCTCCGTGCATCGCGTGGCAGTGGCTGCAATCGCCTCTCGGCAGTGATGTATCACGCCTCACTCCGGTAACGGCGTCTCCATGCAACGTGGTGGGATACAATCCTCCCACGGCCCATCCGAGTGGCGCAATCCGCACGGCCAGAATCAGCAGAACACCGATTATTCCAATGCGCGCTGCTGCTCTTGTGATTATCTTCTTCCTTTCCATGAGAATTCTCATTGGTTATGACATTGCTGGCATGCAGCATAGGCATCCGCGCTGTCTGCCGGTGATTTGAGCGGCCAAGTGGCTCCTGCAGCATAGGGGCTTCCATGTGCATAGTGGCATGTGCCGCAGAACACCTGATTGCTCGGAGAAGGCAACAACGAAGTCTCAAAGGTTGTGGCCGACGGCGTCTGGAAGCGAACCCTCGGTATTCCCGAGACACCATCGCCGATAGCCGTGCCAAAGCCTGCGCCTGTTCCCTCGAGCCAGTGCTGGGTATCCATATGCATTCCGCCGGTTCCGACACTGACATCCACGGGATGCGCCCGGAAATGGGCAGGGAGAGACCCCGCCTGGTTCGGAAGCAACCTGTCATGACACTCGACGCACCACTGCGACATTTCCGTCCGATAGCCGATATTGGATAGTTTGTATACATCCGAGGGATTCCTCCCATCGGGATGCACTAGTTCAAACACTGCATCAGTCGGGAGCGATGGATTGTTATGCGGCAGGGGGGTACCCGTGCCAATCCCCGGCCTGCTTCGAAGGTTCCGGTAGTTCTTATTCCCATGAGGGTCGTGGCACGTCGTACACGTAAGCGTCGAGGGGGCCATTCCACTGAAAGGCACCTCCGCAGGCCATGTGCCGAGGTCGTGCCCCCTATCGCTCGGAGTGCCGCCACTGTATTCGAAGAATCCGCCCGCCGAGAACTGATCGGGGCCATAGCTTGTAGATACGGGTGAAAGCACATCGGGAGCGTCAACGTCTGAACCGTCGTGGCAGCTCAGACATAGCTTCGTAGGCGAAGAGAAAAGGAGAAGCTTTTCAAACGGACCGCCGGGTTCGGCGCCAACGGGAGCCCTTCCATGCTGGCTGAAATGGGCGGTGTGGCACCCTGAGCACGCCTCCTCCTTTACGTGATATTCGCCCGCAAGGACAGGATCAAGGCTGAGCGGGAAGAAGAGCAAGGCCACCACAAGAATCCATCCGCCAATCGAGACATTCGGCAACTGTGGGGGCAAGCCTTGTGTTCGCCCGCGGGAGCTCCAACGATTGCGGGACAGATTCATAACCCCGATTCCACCCTCCGTCGCATCCGTCCTACCGTCTGCCTGGCATTTCAAACGCCTGGAGCCTCGAAGCTCCCTTTTCCAACACATAGAGAATTTCCTTGCCGAATGCGATATCTACGGGATAGAAAAGTTCGCCGTCGTCCATTCCCGTTTTGCCCCATCGAAACAAGAATCGCCCCCCGGGCGTGAACACCTTCAGCTCGTGTCTAAAACTGTCGGCTATCCAGAGATTCCCATCAGGCCCGATTGCCGCCCCGACGGGGAAGGAAAACTCATCGTCCTTTGGTCCGTGGCGTCCGAAGCTCCTTATGTGAGAGCCGTCCCGACGATAAACGTGTACAGCCGTTCCTTGAGAACTGACGATATACACCGTGCCCTTCGCGTCCACGGTCACATCTTGCACTTTCCACTCTGATTCCGCATCGGTTGTCTGCTCGATTTTTCGAACGGTCTGCTCCGGGCCAGAGATAACGAACACTCTGGGCCCGGACCGGTCGGCCACATACACGGTGTTGGCGGCATCAACAAAGATTCGCCCCAGAAGTGAAGGAGGACCTTCCGAAGACTTGGGTATGAGTGGCGGCAGCAGTCGGCCAAAGGAGTCAAGCCGCGTTATCTGTGAAGCGTTCATCTCGGTAATGTAAACGTCTCCGTCGGGGCCGACCGCAACATCAAAAGGACTCTGGATGCCTGCCGTGCGTCCAACCGACCGCAAAAGGACTCCATCTGCGCTGAAGATTCGAAGTTGATGGCTCCCCGTGTCAGCCACAAAAATGTCCCCCGTGGACTCAGAGACGTCAAGACCTGACGGGTCACGGAGATTTGTACCGTCGGTCAGACGAGAAACCGAGAAGAGGAACCTTAAATCTGCATCCGAGCAGTAGCCATCACTGTGATAGAAGAAGAGGAAGAGAACTGTGACTAATGAAAGGGCTTTCACGCCTGTATGCATTGGTCTCGACTTGTGACAGTGCTTTCGTTCACCATACAGCGGAAGAACAAACTTCAGAATCTCAGCAATATTATCAATAGCGACGCGGAAAAGCAATTCCTCAGAAGCAAGGACGGCAATGCGCCAAGATGCACAAAACACTCGACAAATAAGTAAGGAGGCGCTTCCTTTTTTTGCGGAAGCGCCTCCTCCCCCTCTTTGCTCCTTCGCTTCACCGCCTGGCGAAGCGTGGAACCTTGCACTTCTCTGACAGACGTGAGTTATGGGACTGGTATCTCCTCTGTCAGATGGTCATCCTCGTCCTGCATGTGGCACTTATTGCACAAGCTCCTCTGATTGAGCATGTCCAGCGGAGCGCCGTCATATTGTGTGAGATAAGGTTCGCCCACAGGATGACTCTCTTCAAGCAGCGTTGCAGCGAAGTCCCAGCGACCGGCATCCGGATACGGAGATGCGTGTGCGCGATGGCACGTCAAGCACATAACTTTGCTTGCCGCCGTCGTTCCGGTCGTGCTGGTGGTGGTGTTGGCCGCATCCTCAAACGGAATCAGTGGCAGATACGATGTGGCATACGCGCCGCTGGTCATATCACTCGTGGTGACGTAGGCATTATAGTTCACGGAAAGGTCGGAACCCAATGTCTCGTCGGTGGGATGCACCAAACTCGCCGTCATCCCGGAATGCATTCCCGAGTGACAGTTCGCGCACCAATCGCTCATACCGCTGACGTAGGCGGTGTGCTGTCCCGTCTTCTCTGCGCCCGTATCGGCTATCCCTGTCCTGCGGGAATTGCCGGTTGCCACCGGGGCGGCATTGGAGAAGGAGTAATCACCGGGATAGTTTGCGGCTGTGTCGCCGGCGCCGTACAGCATCCGGAAGTTCATGTTGCCGTGTGGGTCATGACATGAATTGCACCCCATGTAGGTTGAATCATAGTCTCCGCCGGGAGCACTGGTAAGGACACTATCCTCCACGATGCCGTTACCCGGCGCATCGAGGTTATGACCGTGCTCACGAGCGTATACGGTTACCGTGCCGTGCGATGAGTATGTGACATCCGTGGTCACCCAGTAGAAATCACCGCCGGGACCAAGCGTCTGGCCATCGGCTGACTTCTGCCCATAGGCCGCATGACACATCAGGCAGGTATCACTCGGAGTGGCGTCCTTCAGAAGATACGCATTGCCGGTAGGTGAATCCAGGTCCACTGCAACGCCGCCTTGGCTATTATGCATGGTATGGCATCCAGCGCACCGTGCGACGCCGGCATCGTGAAACGCCATTGCGGCGGTTGAATATCCAACCATAAACAGAAGCGCCGCCATGAATACAAACAGTCTCTTCATTCGTTTTTCACCTCCTCTCGTTCTTGTTTCATCAGTAGTCCTTTGATGGTTCTTCGGGCTTTTCATTCGTACGCCTCCTTCAGCTTGAGGACCTGAACCCTGTTGCCAAACGTCTGAGAAACGTAAATCCTTCCATACTTATCGATTTCTAAACCGCTTGGATAGAAGAACCAACCGGGGCCGGTACCCATTCCCCCGAATTCCGTCATGTAACGACCATCCTTGTCATACACCGATATGCAATGCCGCGCATGGTCGAGAACCAAGCAGTGCCCATGTTTATCAACTGCAACATCAATCGGAAATGCGAGCTTGCCGGGGCCGCCACCCTTTATGCCAAAGTTCCGAACGAATTGTCCGGCGCCGTCGAATACGAAGACGATGCCAAGCGTGCCAACCGGAAGATAAACATTGCCCCCATCATCAATCATGAGACTTCCGAAAACCACTTCTTCACGTTCTTTTTCCGATATCGGAGGCAAGACGCTGAACCGATAATGGCCATCCCTGTCAAACGATACAATGCAGCCATTCCGTTGGTCAGAAACATAAACGTTGTCCTGCGAATCAATAGCAATATCATTCGGTCGGCAATCCTCACCCTCGGGCAAATCCTTCAGCTCGAGCCTGTTCAGGTACTTCCCTCGAAAATCGAAGACGTCGATCACGCCTTTGCCTTCAGGACCACTCTGTAGCACATAGATATCGCCCTGACTGTTGATAACCACATCCAGCGGGACAGCCAGGTCGCCGTTGTGACCGAACTGGAATAGTTGCATCCCTTCCTTCCCGAAGACCCGGATGCAGTGGTTGCCAGTATCAACGACATAAACTTCGGCCCTCTCAAGATCACAATAGAGATTTCTCTGGTTCTGGAGTTGTGAATCCTTTGTCGGCCCTTGGAGGTCATAGAGATAAGTGGCTTCAATCTTCAAAGCGGCGAATGCTTGAGTCGCCATAAACGCGAGGGCCAAGAGCGGGAAGGCAATCACGGCAATGTGTGTTTTCACCGATTGCCTAAGTCTTCTCTCCTCATGGGCAAGAGGTTTTAACACAACAAATTGTGTGTTATTCCCTCTGTAATACCACATATGGTTCTTGGGGTGAACTCTCAATTCGATGTTTCCTTCATCTGACGATTTTGTTTCTCTATAAGAGGCAACAGGAATGCCATTTGCTCGCCTCTGCCCTGCCGCAGGGAAAATATTTCCAACAAGACTCTATCGGAAAGACAATCGAAACAGGGATTAAGAAGTTCGTAAGATATTATCAATCAAGAGGTTTTGAGATATGACAAAAACGCAATCGGGCAGCTTTGAAGACCCGTGAAAAAACCATGAAAGCAGCCGATAGAACGCCCGGTATCATGCGATTCTTCGGCCGGCATCCCTTAGGGCATAGTATTTCGGCAGGAAATTGGGTGAAAACCCCCAATTCGTTGGGTATCTCACCCAATCTGGCGTCTCGCAGAGGTCGGAGTAGAGGTTGTTGAGTCTAAGGAAAAGAAATCGCCATCGCCCGCTATTCAGACCACATCCACTAGATGGCCTTGTGGCACTGGATGCAGAGTTCGCGCTCGCGGGGATAGTAGACGAGATATTCCTCGGCAGAAGAGTGCGGGTCGTGACAACTCACGCAATCGAGCATCGAGCCGTCTCGGGGGTCAATCACTCCTTCACCGAAGGGATGGCTCACGGTGTGCTGTTCAGTATGGCATCGTTTGCACAACTCCATCACATTTGTCTTCAGGAGAGAAGGCGTGTTGCCTGCGTGCGGCTCATGACACAGCTCGCATTGTCCTTTTGAAACGGGCTCATGCACGAACTGGAGCTTGTATCTTTCCGAGAAACTTGTATGACATTCAGCGCACAGGGATTGTTTGGCCTGCCTCATCAGGAATCTCTCGTTCGACGCATGCGCTGAATGGCACGCCGTGCACTTGCCCTCGCGGATGGGTGGGTGCACTATCGAGCGTTCAAATTGTTTCCATGTATCTGCGTGGCAGGACTTGCAGAGACCGTCCTCGGACTTCACGAGTCCAAAGGGGTCGGCTCCAGAGGCCGGCCGATGGCAGAACGAGCAGAGCTTCTTCACCATGGGAACATGCGGGAATGCCCGAATAAGTCCTTCTGCGGAGGATGAGTGCGGGTCGTGACAATCTGAGCACCCCTGCTTTTGCACCGGATAATCGGCATGAGCTTTCCCGAAGCCGGGTTGGGAACTTTCATGGCATTCACTGCATAACTCTGAGGACCGCTTCCTTAAGAGATTCGTTTCGGATGTGGTGTGCGGAGAATGGCACCTCAGGCATTCGGCCTGCCCGACGGGTGCATGCATGTACTGTTTTGCAAACTCTTTCTTCTCTTCCTGATGGCATGTGTAACAGAGTTCGCTTTGGGGAGCACTGAGCAGGTTCGCCTGCCTGGACGCATGCGGTTGATGACAGCTCAGACACAGACCATCCTTAACCGGACCGTGTTCGTGTTCTGAACCGAATTCGGGCGAACTCTTGTCATGGCAATTGAAGCAGTATCTGTTCTTTGCGCTCAGCACAAGGTCGGCATGGTTCGAGGCGTGAGGATTGTGACAGCCGATGCAATTCCCTAGCTCAACGGGTGCATGGAGTCTCTGGCCTTGCCACGTCTGCCTGATGTCTTTGTGACAAGTATAGCAGAGCTTTTCGTAACTCATTTGCCGCGAAATCTCTTTCCCAGCGCCAAACACACGTGCGTTCGAGAAAGACACCGCAGCGATGAGCGCTGCGATGGCCGTCAGATATGTCCTTCGTAGCTTCATCTGTTTATTGTTTCTTGCTCTTACCCACGGAACTGTGCCACCGGATGCGGCAGCCCTCATACACGTTTACGAGTGGCAGAGTTCGCATCGGAATTCTCCATATGGCTCATGAACGATCGTTGGCGTGAGTCCCACCTGTTTCGAGGCATGCGGGTCATGACACCCCACGCAGTTTGAGCCGGCGACGTTGTACCCTTTATGCGCCGAGAGGAATGCTTCCGTCGTGGCATCGTGGCACGACGTGCACAGAAGTGCTGGAGTTTCTGTGATTAATCCGGTAAGTTTGCTCAGGTGTGCCTCGTGGCACGCTAGGCAGGCGCCTTCTTTGACCGGCGTGTGCACCACATCTTTGGTGAAGCTTTCCTGCTCAGTCTTGTGACACTCATAGCACAGCGAAGCCCCGGATTTCTTGAGGATCGGCGATTCAGCCGAGGCATGTGCCTCGTGACAGCCAAGACAATCTCTCTTCTCAACCGGTGCATGAAGATATCCGCCGGCTGCCTCATCCTCAAAGTTGCTATGGCATCCGTAGCAGAGTTCATTCCTTGAAACCGTCAGCAGCTCTCCGTATTGGCTCGCATGAGAAGAATGACATGATGAGCAGAGGCCTTCGGCCGCGGGCGCATGCACGCTCTTCACTTTCAAAGACTCTTGGACCTTCTCGTGGCACGCGAAGCAGAGCTGTGGCTCCACCGCTTTCAGATATTGCGGGCTGTCGCTGGAATGCGAATCGTGGCAACTGCTGCATCTTCCGGCAACGAATGGGTCATGCAGACTTCTGCTCTTCTCTTGCTCTTTGACCTCGGCATGGCATTCATAGCAGAGGGCGAACTGCTCCTCCCGCATCAGGAACGCCATCTTTGAGCTGTGCGGCTGATGGCATGTAAGGCATTCTCCCTCCTTGAAGGGACCATGCAAGTTGGCCTTCTGGAATTTGGGTTCGTCCTTATGGCAATCGAGGCACAGTTCCTCCCGGGGCTTACGCATCAGAGAGGCAAACGCGCTTGCGTGTGAATCGTGACAGCCCGAGCAGTTCCCTCGCTCGAACGGTGCATGTACTGCGACCGGCTTTTTTGTCGGGAAGAGCGCCTCATCCTGGTGACACTCTTGACACAACGATTTCTCTTCGGCCTTCAAGAGAGGGCTGTGTTTTGCTGCATGAGGTTCATGGCAACTCACGCAGTCCTTGTCTTTGAAGGGCGAATGCGCTTTGTCGAGGCCAAGCTTCACTTTCTGGTCTTCGTGGCAGGACAGGCACAGGTCACCCAATGCCTCCGTCAGCCTCGGTTTCTGCCCGGCGGCGGGAGCTACATGGCATGTCTGACAATCGGCTTCGGTCAGCGGAGCATGGGTGGATAGTTGGAGCAACCCTTCGGTTTGGGAAGAGTGCGGATTGTGGCACGAACTGCACGTTCCTTGCGTTACATCATAGTTCTGATGTTTCCGAACGAAATCCGCGTCCTCATACGTATGGCAAACTGAGCACATCTCAGTCTCGGGATTCTGCAGCAGGGAGGGATTTGTACCGGCATGCGGGACATGGCACGCGAGGCACTGCTCTTCCTTCAGCGGTGCATGAAGAACCGGCCGGGAAAACTCTTCTTTCTGGGCCTCGTGGCAGATAAGACAAACCTTGGTGCCTTCTTCCTTAAGAAGTTTCGGCTTCGAGCTTGAATGCGGGTCATGACACTTCCAACACACATCTTTCTCATTTTTGAAGTGCTGCACCGGTTGCTCAAATATCCCCTTTTGTGCTTCATGGCACGGAAAACAAAGTGAGGCATCCCAGCTCTTCAACAAGAGAACCTTGAGCAATCCGTGCCGTTTGTGGCACGCCTCACAGTCCTCGCTCTTGAAGGGTTCGTGAGTGACCTTGTCGCGGAGGCGCGGGGCCATGTCCTCATGGCAGTCAAGACACGTTTTTCCCAGCCTTCGCCGCTTGGAATCCCGGGCTGCGCCGAGAATAAAGGGAAGCGTGAGCGCGAAGAGAACAAAGAGTGCGATAATCCGGCGCGAACGGAGGGAAAATGGAGATGTGAGAATTCTAATTGCTTCCACGTCTTGAGCTCGAGGGACCTTCACCTTCGTACGATATGAACTGGAAATAGTATCCGGGCTCGTGAATCGTGTGCGGGATCATACTCTGATAAAGAATCCAGGTGTCGTACAGCAGGTGGCCCTGATACGATACCGCCAGCCGTAAAGCCGGGTTGAGGGGCTTTTCGGACCGACGAACTACCTTCTTCGTCTTCACATGTATGGCGAAATCCGGGTTGTACTCCTCAACTTTCGCCGCATATTCCGTATCAGCTATGAAAAACTCTTCCCCCACCCGAACTGTATGGTCTTCGTATGCTTGGAAGTCCGAAATGTGCCGCACGCGGATTGTATAGCTCGGGCCCGCCGCTTTCATCGTTTGACAGGCAATCAGTCCGATCACGCCGACCCAAACGAGTGCAGCGATCAACCTTCGCATCTGTCGCTCATGATTCACAATATCATAACTTAGCACAGAGCCTGGCAAAAAAGCAATTCCCGTGCCATCAACTGTTCAGACTTCAGAAAAATCAATCCGCGCTCTCCCTGCACCCAATGCAAGCGCTCGGTGTGTCTTCGCTCTTGGTTGCGCCGAATTTCTTTGCGCGTGACGGATTACTGCTGGGAGATATGACGTGCTCACAGCCCGCGCGCGAAATGAGCGCCCCTCCCTGTTTTCCCCGGCGGTGAACGCTGTGCTTGCCGTACGCGGGTGGACGCTGGATGAGTTTGGCGGGAATCCTCATGCTCGAGATTATAAAAGGATATACCTTGCTTCCTGCGGCGAGAAAAGAGAATGCAACCCGGCAAGGAAGAATTAATCTCGCGGCACAGTGTCCGTGTTGCGAGCCAGCCGGGCCTCGCTCTGAAGCCGTTTCCTTTGGGGCTGGCGACGGTCATCGAGCCGCCTTTGCATTCCGACGTATCTTGTGGCGGAATAAATGTCTTTCCGGCGCTCTGTCCCCCGCCTATCCATGGTACCGCGGTCACTCTCCTGTGAGGCTGTCATACTCGAGTCTCCCCTCTTTGCTTGTTCAGATAAAGAGAACCTCCTTTATGAAGCTCGGAACAAAAGGATATCCTGAAATCCGGACCTTAGCTATCGCTGAATCCGTTTCCGGGTCAGATATCGAGTAATAGGCAAGATCATCAAGCCGCTTCCAAGCAGCAAGAGCGTCGCAGGCTCGGGCACAACGGTCCCGGCATCGTGGGAAAAGGGAGCGAAATCATCGATTGTGCCATCCGGATTGAGAGTATAGAGGTCGAAATGGACGCCGGCGAGAGCATCATCGATATCAAACACGTAGGAATACCCGTTCTTAGTCTCGGGGTCGACGATTGTTTCGTCCGGAAATAGCGGCTGAGTATCAAAAATCTGATCAGGGTCGGTTATAGCAACCGGCGAAACTTCAAGGTAATATCCTGGGTAAACGCCATGTGGGGCCAAATCATCGCCTCCCGGGTTTTGATCAGTGGTCGTGGCGAGCGGCGGATACCCAAATACAAAATCCTCTTCGTAATATGAGACTCCGTCTATGACGATAACTAGCTCATTGGGAGTGCCGTTCCCGTAGATTTCGCCGGCTAACTCACCTGTTAACGCCACGCACAGAATGGCGTCCGGGGTCGATTCGGTCGCGAATACGGTCAACTCAAAATCAGAGGATATCGTGAACCATGACTCATCTGTATGATCATAGAAGCCGTCTTCAATGTAGAGTTGCAGGGTGGGAATGCAGAATCCCGCTTTCGGAAGCAGGAGGACAGTAGCAGATAAGACAAGAAGACAGGCTATTCTCTTTTTCATACCCCCCCTTTGGCTATCATAACTCATCAGTTAACAAGGCAAGAATCGCTCCAAAAGCCCCGAAAATCTTGCATGAAAACAAGACAGGCATAAGTACTTAATCTGTTTATAGATACAATGCTGCAAACTCAGAGGCGTGCTGCGGCTGGAATGGTTTCGAAAAAAAATAATGTTCTTGTTTCGCAACACATGTGGGGAAACTGGTTAGAATTCTCAACAAAACAAGGGCCCCCTTGCAGGAGTGCTACCCACGATTTCTCCGGCCAAGGGTCCCCTTGCTTGCGTGCTTATGATCGGCTCATCTCGTCTTCATGAATGTCCACGTTTCTGCGCTCATGTGTACATTGGAAGGCTCCGAGTCGGTCCATCCTTTGACCCTCCAATACAGCCATGTTTTCGTTGGAAGCCTCTTCCACAATTTGCTCGGCATCTTGTAAGGCGGATATGGCGGAGGCGATAGCACGGGGCTGACGTAGATAATGTCGAGAAACTCCGCGTCGCGTGCGACTTCCACCTGGAACATCAAATCACAGCTTGGCGACCAGTTCACGCTGGGCGCTCTGGAAAGCTGCGAGCCGTCGGCAGGCGATAGAAGATGGATTCTATCGCATACCGTTATGGCAGCGAGACCCTCTACAGTATCAGTCCCACACGGACCTGTGACGGTAAGAGTGGGTGAGTACGTCCCCGCTCGGCCATACGTATGGGCGGGATTCTGCAGCGTGCTGGTTGAGCGGTCTCCAAAGTTCCACAGCCATCCTGTGACCGGTCCGGAGGAAGTGTCCACGAATTGAGCGGTTTCACCTACTTCAAGCTGCATGGGATTCGCTGAGTAATTGGCAAAAGGAGGCAGGCAATTATGCCCCACCTGCACTCCACCGGAAGAGTTCACCTGGACCTCGATGGTCGGTGGCACAGTCTCAGGGTGGTCAAGCCGGGAGCCATCCACGCTCCATCCGCGCACATCCGCCGCGTTATTCCACAAGAGAGATGGCTCTGCCGCATAGTGATAGATCTCATAGCTCCGCATATCGCCTTGCGGGACCGGAAGAATGAGAGTGACACTCCGGTTAAATACATTTGCCGGCTCGATGCTCAATGGGATGCCCACGGGAGTGGCGATATCCAGAATAGGCAGTTCACCTACCGGCCCAAACCTCGGTGGTATGGGCTCACTGCAATCAAAGATTATTTTTGCGCCGCCGAGAGGCTCATCATCTATTCCATCCTGCTGAGGCGCTATCGTGATTTCGCAAAGCCCGTTTCCGAGGTCGGTCGCCCTCTGAATCGGCATATGGCTCAATGCCCATAGGTGTTCGGCCTCGCTTTCTGTCTTGAATACCCGGGTACCGTTCATCGGGTTTCCCGCGATATCCGAGAGGCTCAGCACAACGGTCACGATTTCATCGAAGGCAAAGTTGCCAGCGCTTCTGTATACCAATTCGATTTCACGAGAATCGCCAGCCACGATTTCCCTGACCACAGTCGGAACCTGTATCCCGTTGATGCTCATGGAGACGCTATCTTTGTCAATTCCGACATCATCGACGAGTCGTGTCACAATTCCCGTATCGACAGGTACCCGGGGCGTCGGTCCCGTATCGCCGTCCATCCCCTGCCCGTTATAGGGATACGTTCCGACGATATCTATAAAGGGAGGAGAATCATCCACAACCACAGCCGCAGTGTTGCTTGAAACCGCGCGAGTTCCATTTACGAGCTGGTATGCAGTGACGATGGCTGACCCTTTCGAGATCCCATCAACCGTGCCGCAGCCATTGACCGAAACAATGCTTGGAGCGGAGCTGACGTATTCCACCAAACACGTCATGTCGTGTTGAATCGGGTCTTGTCCGGAAGGATTGAAGGTTCCCATGACTGTGAGATCGCCTCCCATCCCGATTCCAAGCGTCACATTCGTCGGTGAGAGAACAAGTGCGTTGGCGATCGGCTGGCTGTTCGGGTCAAGCGGATCCGTTTGCATCGCTTCTTCTAGAGCGTCAGGATATCCATCGTCATCCATGTCGCCGTCGGAGGCGGAAACTGTGTACTGGGCGCTGTAGATTGCACTTGTGTTCAGGGCGCTGTCAACCGCAAAGTAGCGGAGGGTCGTGTTTGCTGCCACGGAGATACCGCCGGCATAAATGCGTGAGGATGATGTCGGAACGCTTCCATCAGTAGTGTAGTAAATCGTTGAGGGTTCGCTTGCCGTGAGGAAAACGGTTATGGGTCGACCGTAGATGCCGCTTGAAGGATCTACGGCAACCACTGGAGGCGTCAAATCTACGATGGCCGCGGCGGACGCTGGAGACAAAGCACTCAGATTACCGCATGTGTCGACCGCTCGCAACTTATAGTAGTAGGTGCCACCGTCGGTCACAGCCGTATCAGCCCAATAGTTGTCACTAATGGTTCCCTCATGCAGCTTCGCGTAAGTGCCCCCAACAGAGACTGCCCTATGAACCTCATAACCGGACACATCCGGCTCGGGACTGACGGCCCACGAAAGTTCGATCAGCGGACGATTGACATAGACATCGGCAGACGCGGGGGAGATGAAGCAGAATAGGAATGAAAGTGAAAAAAGAATTGTTGCACTTACCATTAGGGATGGATTTTTGTTGCACATTGGTTGGTTCCTTTTGATTAATTCCGGTTCAGCCTTTTGTCATTTCTTGAATATGCCATGAGCAATACTTATGCCACAGATTAACTCATTTTCTTTTACCCTCCCCTTAGATTAACATGTTGAAATTATTAGAGTTATATACATCCAATTTACGGCAGTTTTGGACGAAATCACGCTTCGTGCAAGGTATGTCGCTCTTAATTACAGAAGTGTGAAACCCGCGAGGGCCGCCGTCTCAAGACTCCCGATGCTGTATGAGGGGGACAAACAAATTGAGGTTGGCAGACGGTGCGTTACCTAATGAACAGGTGGGGACGTGCCCGACGGACATTTAAGAGCAGCGCAGGCTACTTGCAATCAGGTTCCCAAAGAACGGAGGAGCGTGGGGTCGAGTCTTTGAGAGCCAGTCCATGGTGGGGTGGAGCACGTAAAACGAGTCAACCGAAGAATTCCCTTTGCTGCGACTATCCATCTCGGGCGCGCGACAAGAAACAGCTCATGACCTCAACTCCATTCCCTCATCGCGTGCCAACGACCTCAAAGTTGAAATGAAACTCCTGGACAACATCGGCCGGATATGTGCCGATATACGCATTGTATGTGTATACGCCCAGAGGAGCCGGCTGAGGAATCCTGTGCGTCAGATGTTCCGACCGGGTGCCGAATGGTTCAAGCTGGACGGAATGCGGCCCCACAAGCACCGCCGAGGAAGGATGAGTGGCGCCGTCGGGCATCGTCACATCTGTCCAGTATTCGATCTGCACGTTGGATGCCGTATTATTGACAGCGTTCGCTGAATATCCAAGTGTATCTCCGGCCGGAATCTGGACGTCGTCGGGAAGCAAGTGCAAGCCCACTGTTCCCAGATCAGAATATTCATCCGCCCCAATGTCTGCCACACTACGAAGTTCGCCATCTATGTCGTCCTGGGACGCGCCTGCCGCATCGCCGGCATCGATGCAGGGGGAGAATCCGGTTATATGGTAATCTCCTTGAATCCAAATGCCGGCATCCCAGTAGCCTGGCTGGACGAACAGCGGGTCTTCGCTCATGTTGCCCGTGCCGGTATACCCTCCCTCTACGTCTGAGGACGTCACCGTGGCGGAACCTCCGATC